>NZ_JBFUGW010000023.1:0-40816 GCF_056402735.1 Rhizobacter sp. P3_C12 | reverse complement strand
GGCGCGGCCGAGCGGCCCGGCCGGCCGCCGCGCACCAGCCAGACGATCAGGAACACCACGACGAGCAGGACGATGAACTTTCCCATGCGGCCCTCAGGCGGTCGTGCGGTGCAGGACGACTTCGAACACGAAGCGCGAGCCGACATAGGCGAGCAGCAGCAGCAGCGCACCGGCATAGAGCCAGCGGATCGCGTGCCGGCCGCGCCAGCCGAGCGCCTGGCGGCCGACCAGCAGCCCGGCGAACACCAGCCAGCCGAGCACCGACAGCGTCGCCTTGTGGTCCCAGCGCCAGGGGTTGGAGAACCACCAGCCGAGCAGCAGCGTGGCCGACAGCAGCGCGAAGCCGGCGGTGACGAACTGGAAGGTCAGGCGCTCGAGCTGCAGCAGCGGCATGCCGGYGTTCGCGGCGGCACGCAGGTTGGAACGCATGCGGCGCTCGGCGGTGTCGAGCATCACCGCATGCAGCACCGCGGCGCCGAACAGGCCGTACGACGCGATGCCCAGCGCCCAGTGCAGCGGCGCCCAGGCCGACACCGCCTGCGGCCGGAACTCGCCCGGGAAGATCGCCGCCAGCACCACCGCCGCGGCGCCGAGCAGGCCGAGCCAGCGGCGCACGCCCGGCAGCGGCACCCAGCGGCTCTCGACCGCGTAGACCGCGATCACGAGCCACAGCGTGGCCGACAGCGCCGGCGCGAAGCCGAAGCGGGCGCCGGAGACGGCGCTGCCGATGCCGGCCATGTCGACCACGATGGCCAGCGCGTGCGCGATCCAGCCGGCGATCAGCGCGCGGCGCGGCGCGGCACCGCCGCCCGCCGTCTCGCGATCATTCAGCAGCACCGCCGCCGCGTAGCCCAGCAGGGCCGCCGCGCTGGGCACCCACAGCATCCATGTCGACGGCGTGCTCAATGCGTTGCAACCCTGGGCGATAAACTCATGGTCCACAGTGTACTTTCGCGGGCCGCGTCCTTCGCGCCCGCCGATCCCATGGCCTCCACCCTCACCGATCGCCTGAGCCGGCTCGTCAAGACGATGCGCGGCCAGGCGCGCATCACCGACAGCAACGTGACCGACATGCTGCGCGAGGTGCGCATGGCGCTGCTCGAAGCCGACGTGGCGCTGCCGGTGGTGCGCGACTTCATCGCCCGCGTGAAGGAGAAGGCGCTCGGCGCCGAGGTGGTGGGCTCGCTGTCGCCGGGGCAGGCGCTGGTGGGCATCGTCAACCGCGAACTGGCGGCGACGATGGGCGAAGGCATCGCCGACATCAACCTCGCGGCCCAGCCGCCGGCGGTGATCCTGATGGCCGGCCTGCAGGGCGCCGGCAAGACCACCACCACCGCCAAGCTGGCCAAGCACCTGATCGAGAAGCGCAAGAAGAAGGTGCTGACCGTCTCGGCCGACGTGTACCGCCCGGCGGCCATCGAGCAGCTGAAGGTGGTGACGAAACAGGCCGGTGCCGAGTGGTTCCCGTCGAGCGCCACCGACAAGCCGCTGGACATCGCGCGCGCCGCGCTCGACCACGCGAAGCGCCACTACTTCGACGTGCTGCTGGTCGACACCGCCGGGCGGCTGGCGATCGACGAGCAGCTGATGGACGAGATCCGCACGCTGCACGCCGAGCTGAAGCCGGTCGAGACGCTGTTCGTCGTCGACGCGATGCAGGGCCAGGATGCGGTGAACGTCGCGAAGGCCTTCAAGGAGGCGCTGCCGCTGACCGGCATCGTGCTGACCAAGACCGACGGCGATTCGCGCGGCGGCGCGGCGCTGTCGGTGCGCCAGGTGACCGGCGCGCCGATCAAGTTCGCCGGCGTCAGCGAGAAGATCGACGGGCTGGAGGTGTTCGACGCGCAGCGCCATGCCGGCCGGGTGCTGGGCATGGGCGACATCGTCGCGCTGGTCGAGGAGGTGCAGAAGGGCGTCGACGTGGCGGCAGCGCAGAAGCTGGCCGAGAAGCTGAAGTCGGGCGACAACTTCGACCTGAACGACTTCCTGTCGCAGATCAGCCAGATGAAGAAGATGGGCGGGCTGTCGGGCCTGATGGACAAGCTGCCGGCCCAGATGACCGCGAAGGCCGGCAACCTGGGCCAGGCCGACATGGACCGCGCCGAGCGCGACGTGCGTCGGATGGAGGGCATCATCAACTCGATGACCCCGCTGGAGCGCCGCAAGCCCGAGCTGCTGAAGGCCACCCGCAAGCGCCGCATCGCCGCCGGCGCCGGCGTGCAGGTGCAGGAGGTCAACCGGCTGCTGAACCAGTTCGAGCAGATGCAGGGAATGATGAAGAAGATGAAGGGCGGCGGCCTGATGAAGATGATGAAGCGCATGGGCGGCATGAAGGGCCTGGGCGGCCCGGGCGGCCTGCGCTGAGACGCGCGCTTGAGACGCGCGCTTGAGACGACTTGTCACATCCCACCCCGATCCGGTGGGTTGGTAACACGCTGCAACCGCCCGGCAGGCGGCACAATGATTGACCCCGCGCGCGCGGACCGCTAAGGTCTGCGCTGCACTCCAACACGGACCTGGACCTCGAGATGGAATTGCTGTTGATCGCCGCCCTGGTGCTGGTGGGCGGCCTGGTGATCTGGAAGATGAAGACCTCCAGCGCCAAGCCCGCCGTCAAGCGCAACAAGCCGCGCTCGCTGGAGGCGCTGGACACGCTGCAGTCGTGGCAGCCGCAGGCCACCCGCATCCTGACCACCGCCGAGCGCAAGGCCTACCTCGCGCTGCGCGGCGGGCTGCCGGAGCACATCATCCTGGCGCAGGTGCCGCTGGCGCGCTTCGTCAAGGTGCCGACGCGGCATTCGTATTCGGAGTGGCTGCGCCGCGTCGGGTTGCTGTGCGCCGATCTCGTGGTGTGCGACAGCAGCTCGCAGGTCATCGCGGTGGTCGACATCCGCGCGCCCGAGGCGCAGGAGAAGGAGCGCACCTCGCAGCGCCACAACCGCATGGACCGCGTGCTCGAGGCCTCAGGCATTCCGCTGCACGTGTGGCGCGAAGACGCGCTGCCGAGCGCGACCGGTGCGCGCAACGCCATCCTCGGCAGCAAGTCGAGCGAGAGCACGCCGTCGACGCATGCCCCGTCGACGACCGCCGGCTACCAGCCGGTCGGCCGCAACCAGGTCGACGAGGACGACGGGCTGGAGATGCGCGAGCCGCCGCCGTCGACCTGGTTCGACGACATCGATTCGGCGCCGGCACCGCTGGCATCCGCCGCGCCGGCCAACATCCCTCGCTCGGGCAACTCGCCCCGCCCTCGATAAGTTATTCGAGCAGCGCCTGAGCGAACTCGCGCGCGCTGAAGGTCTGCAGGTCTTCGAGCTTCTCGCCGACGCCGATGAAGTAGACCGGGATCGCCCGCTCGCGCGCGATCGCCGCCAGCATGCCGCCCTTCGCGGTACCGTCGAGCTTGGTGACGATCAGGCCGGTGAGGCCGAGCGCATCGTCGAACGCTTTCACCTGGGCCAGCGCGTTCTGGCCGGTGTTGCCGTCGATCACCAGCAGCACCTCGTGCGGGGCGCCCTCCTGGGCCTTCGCGATCACGCGCCGGATCTTCTTCAGCTCCTCCATCAGGTGGAGCTGCGTCGGCAGCCGGCCGGCCGTGTCGGCGATGACGACGTCGCAGCCGCGCGCCTTGCCGGCGACCACCGCATCGAAGCTGACCGCCGCCGGATCGCCATCGGCCTGCGAGACGATGTCGACCGAGCCGGCCTGCCGCGGCACGTCGGCGCGCTCGGCCCACACCGCGAGCTGCTCGCGCGCGGCGGCGCGGAAGGTGTCGGCCGCGGCCAGCAGCACCTTCTGGCCGTTGTCGGCGAGGTGGCGCGTGAGCTTGCCGATGCTGGTCGTCTTGCCGGCGCCGTTGACGCCGACCACCATCATCACGGTGGGTGCGTGCTCGCCGACACGCAGCGGCTTCTCGAGCGGGCGCAGCAGGTCGGCCACCGCCGCGGCGAGCAGCGCCTTGACCTGCGACGGGTCGGTGGCCTTGGCTTCCTTCACGCGGCGACGCAGGTCGTCGAGCAGGAATTCGGTGGCCTTGACGCCGGCATCGGCCATCAGCAGCGCCGATTCGAGTTCTTCATAGAGAGCCTCGTCGATCTGCGTGCCGGTGAACACCTGGGCGATGCTGGAGCCGGTCTTGCGCAGGCCGCCGCGCAGCTTGTCGACCCAGCTGCGGCGCTCGGGCTCCGCCGCGGCCTGCGGCACCACGGCGGGCGTGGCAGGGGGTGCAGGGATCGGTGCCAGGGCCGGTGCCGGTGTGTCGGCGGGCGCGGGCTTTTTCTTGAAGAAGCTGAACATGCGTGGGGGCGATCGACTCGGGTGGGACTCGCGTGTCGTGCGAGTGTGTGACGCATTGTCGGTCAACGCGCCGAAAGCACCCGAAACCCTGGCTATAATCTGAGGCTCAGGCGCTTTAGCTCAGTCGGTTAGAGCGACGGAATCATAATCCGCAGGTCCGGGGTTCGAATCCCTGAAGCGCCACCAAACCAGCAAGCCCGCAYGAACATCAGGTCGTGCGGGCTTTGTCGTTCTGGGGTGTCGTCAGGCATCGCTTGGGGTAGCGCGCCGGCGCGGGATGCGTTTCGATATTTTCGATATTCTGGTGAGAGCGTGCTAATCTGCCTCCATGCGCACGAGCAAGCCGACTCCCAAGCCGGCTCCGATCAAGCTTCAGTCGCTTGAGGGGGCCATCCTGCATGCGCTCCGGCATGTCCGGAAACTGCGTGAGCAGTTGACCCCGCTCGAACAGGTTCATGTCGAGACGGTCCGGATTCGGCAGCAAGGGCTCGCCGATCGTCGGCTGATCGTGGAGTACACACCGGACCCGGAAGACGTCCAGGCCGTCTTGCTGCGCGTCAGGCCAGCCTCGAACCTGTCGCTGCCCGATGCCGCTGCGCAGATGTTGACCACGCAGCAAGCCGCAGATCGACTCAATGTGAGCCGTCCCTACGTGGCGCGGCTCGTCGACAACGGCACGTTCAATGGGGTCGARCGCACGCAATCGGGTCATCGACGGATTCCCGTCGCGGAGGTGGAGCGCGTTCAACAGGAGATGCGTGCGACGCGCCGTACGGCGCTCGATGACATCACCGACGCCACGCAAGACCTTCGGGCTCGGGAACTGGCCGACGCCAAATCGAGATCCAAACGCCGTTGGGTCGCCAAACAGGCGTAGTCGCTGCCGCCGCTCCAACTCTGCGCTGGACTGTGCCCCATCAGGTCCCCCTGCTCTACCTGGATGCCAACGTCCTGCTCCCGGCCTACCTGCGAGCCATCTTCCTGGACATGGCAGATGCCGGTCTTGTTCGCGTGCATTGGGGCGAGCAGGTCCTGATCGAGGTTCGTCGGAACCTGCTGAAACCCAGGTTCGGTATCAAACCTGAAGCCGTCGACAAGCTGTTCGACAACCTGCATCAGGCTTTTCCGGATGCCCTGGTGCCCAGCAGTGAAGCCCTGGAGTCGCGCTTCAGGGGCACCACCGATCCGAAGGATGCACACGTCGCCGCGGGCGCCCTGTGCCTCAGCCAGGCGAGCCCTGCCCATCGCGAGGTTCTGCTCGTCACCGGCAATATCAAGCACCTGCCCCCGGCTGCCTTCGAAGGAACGCTCGTTCGGCCCGTGAAGCCTGGCGTCGTTCTGACCGAGTTGCTCGCTGCAGAACCTTGGGTCTCAGATGTTCTCGATGCAATGCTGAAGCGATTCCGCAGTCCTCCCATGTCGAGGACAGACCTGCTCGACATCCTCGACGCGTCCAATTGCCGAGCCTTTGCGACAGCACTCGGCCATGCATGGGGGTTCACGGCAGTGAAACGGAGATCACCGACGTGAGTCGACGTCCTGAAGCTTGTCCCCCCGCGCCGTGACGCTCCCCACCCCCGACACCGCGCGCCGCACCACCGGGTGCCCCCAGAAGTCCACCTTGCCGGCGCCCGAGATCGCGAGCTGCAGATCGTCGATCACCCACAGCTCGGCATTGGCGACACCGCTGATCGCCACCCTCGCCCGGGCTGCGCGCAGCTGATCGGCCACCAGCTTGCCGCGGCCCGACACGTTCAGCTCGAACTGCTCGACACGGCCGGCCAACTGCCCGTCGCCCGAGCCCGAGATGTCGAAATTCAGCTGCCGCACCGCGAGCTCGTCGAAGCGCACGCTGCCCGACCCCGAGATGCCGATCACCAGCTGGTCGCCGCGGATCGGCCCCGGCGCCAGCACCTCGCCCGCGCCCGACAGCATCACGTGGTTCAGCTTGCGCACCTGCACCTCGATCGCCGGCCGGTCCTCGCGCCAGAACTTCCAGCCACCAGCCGCGCGGATGCGCAGGTGGCCGTTGACCACGTCGACCTCGATGGCCCGCTGCGCCGCATCGTCGCCGGCGACGAAGACCTGGTCTCGATCGCCTTGCGTGATGCGGATGCGCGCGGTGCCGTCCACGTCGATCCGGTCGAACGCACCGGGCGCATACAGGTGGCCGACCGGTGCCGCGGGCTGCGCCTGGACGCCCTGACCGAACAGGCCGAAGAGACCCAGCAGCAACGCACCGAAGCCGATCCGCAGCGCCCTCATTGGAGTACCTTCGTGCTGCGCACTCCGGTGTTCGCCCTTGGGGCGGCCCGGCGGGCTCACAACGATTGCTCCCGCAGCCGCCGCGACACGTCGCGGTTGGCCGTGATGCGGGTGCCGTCGCGCATCTGCACGACCAGCTGGGAGTTCTCGTCGGGCGTCATCGCGTCGACGAAATCGAGGTTGACGATGCAGCCTCGGTGCAGCCGCAGGAAGCGCGCCGGATCGAGCCGCGGCTCGAAGCTGGCGATCGGCAGCCGCACCAGGAAGCTGCGGCCGCGGCTGACCAGCGCGGTGTACTTGGTGTCGGACTTCAGGTACTCGATCTGGTCGACATGCAGCGGGAAGATCTTGCCCTGGTCGCGCACCAGCACGCGCATCAGCGGCTCGGTCGGCGCCTGCTCCAGCGCGAGCACCGCCTGGGTCGCCGCCTCCTGCGACTGCGCCGCACCCGAGGCCAGCGCATGCTCGACGGCCTCCACCAGCCGCTCGCGCGCGAACGGCTTCAGCAGGTAGTCGACCGCATGCAGCTCGAAGGCCGCGAGTGCGTGCTCGTCGTAGGCGGTCGTGAAGATCACGGCCGGCCGCGGCCCGTCCTCCGCCAGCGCCTTCAGCACCTGCAAGCCGCTCAGGCCGGGCATGTGGATGTCCATCAGCACCAGCTGCGGGCGCAGCGCGCGGATCTGCGCGAGCGCCGAGACGCCGTCGGCGCAGGTGGCCACCAGCGTGAGCTGCGGCATCTGCGCCACCCAATCGGCCAGCGCCTCGGCGGCCAGCGGTTCGTCCTCGGCGATCAGCACGCGCGTTTTCGTCATGTCGTTCGTCATGTCTTTCATTGCGGTATCCACAGGTCCACCCGGAAGCCGGCTCCGGGCGCGGTGTGCACGCGCAGGCGGGCGCGTCCGTCGTAGTCGAGCGCGAAGCGGCGCTTCAGCGCGTTCAGGCCGATGCCGGTGCGCGGCGCCTGGCCGTCGGCCGGGTCCGCGAGCTGCGCCGGATCGCAGCCCGGGCCATCGTCGGCCACCGTCAGGTCGAGGCCCTGGTTCAGCCCGTTGCGCTCGCTGACGATGCGGATGCAGCCGCCGCGCAGCTGCGGCGCCACGCCGTGGAGCACGCTGTTCTCGACCAGCGGCTGCAGGCTCAGCGGCGGGATCTCGTCCTGCAGCGTCGCCGGGTCGAGCTGCCAGTCGATCTGCAAGCGCCCGCCCAGGCGCAGGCTCTCGAGCGCCAGGTAGTCGCGCACGAAGGCCACCTCGTCGGCCAGCGCCACGCGGTCGGCCGCGCTGCGCTTGGTGTCGAGCACGTAGCGCAGCATGCCGGCGAAGCGCATCAACGCGGCCTCGGCGGCCTGCGGATCCTTGCGGGTCAGCGCGATCAGCGTGTTCAGGGTGTTGAACAGGAAGTGCGGGTTCAGCTTGCCGGTGATCGCCGCCAGCTCGGCCTGCGCGAGCGCCGATTCGGCCTGCGCGGCGGCCAGCGCGGCGCGACGCGCACGGCGCGCTTCGAGCAGCGCGGTGAAGCCGGTCGCGATCGCGGCGTACACGACGGCGCCCCAGATCGCGCGCCACAGCAGCGTCTGCGCGAACACCGCGAACGCATGGTCGGCACCGAACAGCAGCAGCGAGGTCGCGAAGTCGAGGGCCTGCCACAGCGCGCCGAACAGCAGCGCGCAGCCGGCATGCAAGGCGATGGCCGCGGCAGTGCGCAGCGTGCGACCCTGCAGCCAGCGCACCCAGGGCAGCACGATGGCGCCGAGCGCCATCGCCGGCCACAGCTGCAGCGTGGCCTGGTAGACCGCCTCCCACAGCTGCCAGAAGCCGCGCTGGAACTCGGTGCCGGCCAGCACATACAGCAGCCACGACAGCAGGCAGCCGGCGGCGTAGACGAGCCACGGCGTCCAGTCGGTGCGGCTGGGCGTCGAAGAAAGGGCGGGGCTGTCGGACATGCCCGGATCTTAGGGAGTCGCGGCCGCCGCGGCGGCCGGCTGCGACCGATCGCCGGATCATGGGCTCGAACTGCGGCTGCAGCCGGGCCGCCTCGCCCCGGCCGCGAAACCCTTCCCGCCCCGCGGCCTTGGCCGCCGGGGTGGCTTGCAGCGCCGGCTTGCAGTTCAATGGTCCGCCCGATTCCTGCTGAAGGAGACCTCATGGAAAAGCGGCTGCATCAACTCGAAACCCTGCGCCTGCACGGCGACGACGGACGCGACTACGTCGTGCACGGCTTCGAGCACCTCGCCCGGCTCGATGCCGCGCCCGGCCTCGGCGGCGACTGGGAGCCGACCGGCGAATCCGAATACCGCCTGGCCGACGGCCGCCCGGTGAACGTCGACGCCGACGGCACGATGACGATCGCGCAGAACGGCGTGCGGCTTTCGCAGCAGGAGTCGAGCACGGCTTGAGCGCTTGAGGGACACTGCGGCGCATGCCCGGAAACGCCATCCTCCATGTCGGTGCCCTCGGTTTTCCGTGGGAAACGCTCGACCCGTTCCTCTTCTGCGTCCACCACGATGACGCCTACCCGCGCGGCAATGCGCAGTTCGGCCCCGATGCGCTGCTGACCGGCCGCAACCTCGGCCAGGACTTCGCCGGCCTCGACGGCTGGCGCATGTACCACGGCATGACGGTGCCGGGCTTTCCGTCGCACCCGCACCGCGGCTTCGAGACCGTGACCATCGTGCGCCACGGGCTGGTCGATCACTCCGACTCGCTCGGCGCGATGGCGCGCTTCGGCGGCGGCGACGTGCAATGGCTCACGGCTGGCCGCGGCATCGTGCACTCGGAGATGTTCCCGCTGCTGAAGCGCGATGCGCCGAACCGGCTCGAGCTGTTCCAGATCTGGCTGAACCTGCCGGCGCGCAACAAGATGGTGCCGCCGCATTTCACGATGTTCTGGTCGGAGCAGATCCCGCACCACCTGCACGCCGACGACGCCGGGCGGCAGACCGAGGTCGTCTGCATCGCCGGCCGGATCGAGGGCGTGGCCGACCCGCTCGCGCCGCCACCCGATTCATGGGCCTCGCAGGACGGCGCCGACCTCGCGATCTGGACCCTGCGCATGGCACCGCACGCGCGCTGGACGCTGCCGCCCGCGCAGGGCGACGGCACGCGGCGCAAGCTGTATTTCTTCGTCGGCACTGCGGTGACGGTGGATGGTGTCGCGGTCGACCGCCACGCGGCCATCGAGTTGCGCGCCGGCGCGCCGGTCGAGCTGGTCAACGGCGCCGAGACGGCCGAGTTCCTGGTGCTGCAGGGCCGGCCGATCGGCGAGCCGGTCGCGCAGTACGGCCCGTTCGTGATGAACACGCAGCAAGAGTTGCAACAGGCTTTCACCGACTACCGCCGCACCGAGTTCGGCGGATGGCCCTGGGACGACCCGGCGCCGGTGCACGGTGCCGAGCCGCAGCGCTTTGCGCGGCGCCCCGACGGCGGCGACGAGCGCCCCTGAGCCCCCGGCATCCGACAGAACCATCGGGTGATCCGATGGGTTGCTGTCGGCGGGCAAATGCCCTCGGCGCGGGTCTTGTATCGAGTCGTGGCTTGCGTGAAATGGAAACGCTTCCATAGAGTGCGGCCCTCACACACGACACGAGGGGACACGCCGATGAACACGCTGAACCGGGCAGCGCTCGCCTGCCTGACGCCGCTGCTGCCACTTCTGCTCGCCGCCTGTGGGGGTGCAAGCGACGCCCCGTCCGCGGGCGCCGGATCCGCCGCCCATGAACAGGCCGCCGCGCTCGCGGTGCCCGCCGTCACCGCCGGCCGCTACGTGCTGAAGAACGTGCAGAGCAGCAAGTGCGTCGATGCGGTTCCCCCCGGCAGCGACGGTGGCGCCTTCGTGCAGAACACCTGCAGCACGGCCGTCACGCAGACCTTCGACCTGACGGTGCAGGCCGGCGGCAGCTACAAGCTGGTCGCCGTCGGCACCGGCCGCGTGATGGACCTGGCCGCGAGCTCGACCGCCGATGGCGCGGTGATCCACCAGTGGACCCACAACGACACCAACGCGCAGCGCTTCGTGCTGCAGCGCAGCCAGGGCAACCGCTTCGCGCTGAAGAACGCCGGCAGCGGCAAGTGCATCGCGATCGACGGCGGCTCGGTGAACGACGGTGCCGGGCTGCGCCAGGCCGGCTGCAGCACGAGCGGCGCACAGCAGTTCCTGCTGTACCCGGTGTCGACCACCGGGCGCGGCGTGCTGGCGATCGGCCGCTATGCGCTGAAGGCGGTGCATTCCGGCCTGTGCATCGACGTCGAGAATGGCTCGCTCGACAACGGCGCGAAGACGGCCCAGGCCACGTGCAGCCAGGCCGAGCGCCAGCTGTTCGAGGCCCAACCCGCGGCCGAAGGCACCTACAGCTTCCTCAACGTCAACAGCGGCAAGGGCCTGGACGTGAGCGACATCTCGCTCGACAACGGCGCGCTGATCCAGCAATGGGCCTATGGCGGCGGCGCGAACCAGCGCTTCGTCGTGACGGTCGACGCCGGCGCGCTGCGCATCGCGGCCCGCCACAGCGGCCGCTGCGTCGACGTGAGCGGCGTCAGCACGCAGCCCGGCGCGCGCATCCACCAATGGGACTGCCTGGGCGCGGCGAACCAGCGCTGGACGCCGGTGCCGGCCAGCGACACCCCACCGCCCATGGGCACCTGGGTCGGCACCTGGGGCGCCTCGCCGCAGGGCGGCAACACCAGTTTCAACCAGCAGACGCTGCGGCAGATCGTGCACGCGAGCGTCGGCGGCGTGGCCGCGCGGGTGCACCTGTCCAACGTGTTCGGCAACCAGCCGATCACGGTCGCGAACGTGCACATCGCGCAACGCGCCGGCGGCTCGGCCATCGTCGCGGCCAGCGACCGCACGCTGAGCTTCGGCGGCCAGGCCACGGTCGTGATCCCGGCCGGCGGCGAGGCGGTCAGCGACTCGGTCGACTTCAACGTCGCCGCGTTGTCCGACGTGGCGATCAGCTTCTACCTGCCGAACGCGACCACGGTGACCACCGAGCACCAGACCGGCCTGCAGACGAACTACGTGGCCGCCGGCAACGTGAGCGGCAACGCGACGATCAACCCCAGCGCGACCAGCGGCAGTTACCGGCTGCTGACCAACCTGGACGTGTCCAACAGCAGCCTGCGCGGCAGCGTGGCGACGCTGGGCGCATCGATCACCGACGGGGTCGGCACCAACTTCGATGCCAACCAGCGCTGGCCGAACGTGCTGGCGAACCGCCTGAACGCGGCCGGCATCGGCGTGGGCGTGCTGAACCAGGGCATCAGCGGCAACAGCAGCCTGCGCGACGGCGCCGGCCCGAGCGCCGAGAACCGCTTCGACCGCGACGTGCTGGGCCAGGCCGGCATCAAGTGGGTGATCTATTCGGACGACCCGATCAACGACCTGCGCGGCAACCCGCAGCCGACGCTGGAGCAGCTGCTCGGCCCGCTGCAGCGGATGATCGCGAAGGCCCATGCGCGCCAGGTGAAGTTCCTGTGCTCGACGCTGACGCCGTACAGCGACAGCGTCTGGACGCCATCGCAGGAGACGACGCGGCAGGCCTACAACGACTTCGTCAAGAGCAGCGCGAGCGGCTGCGACGGCGTGATCGACCAGGACCTCGCGACGCGCGACCCGGCCAACCCGGCGCGCATGCTGCCGGCGAACGACACCGGCGACCACCTGCACCCGAACACCGCCGGCAATGCGGCGATCGCGAACTCGGTGAACCTGAACCTGTTCACGGTCAACTGAGCGAGAGGGAACGCCGATTGCCCGGGGCCTGTGTCGCCAACGCACACGGGCCCCCGTCATGACATCCATTCGGCCGCTTCTGCTGCACACCGTGCCCGAACCGCCGGCCACGCCACCTCCGCCGCCGATGGTGCCGCCACCGTTGCCCGAGATCGACGACCCGCCGTCACCRCACCCCGCGGATCCGGTCATCGAGCCGGGCGCCCCGCCACCGCCGGTGGCGAACCGGGCGCCCTGCGGTCAGGTTTGCGGCACGTCCTGCGGCGGCCCGGGCAGCCGCACGCCGGCTTCGTCGAGCAGCGACCTCGGCTGCCTGCGCTTGAGCCAGAGGTACAGCCCGCTGCCCAGCACGACGATCGTGATGAGGTCGAGCAGCGCCCAGACGATCTTCAGCGGCAGGCCGCCGTAGTCGCCGAAGTGCAGCGGCTGCGACAGCAGCAGCGTCGCGATGTACCACGGCACCTCGGGCGATGCGGTGACGGCGGCCGTCTGCGAATCGACCATCACCGGCTGCAGCAGGCGGGCCGTCAGCGGCTCGGTGCCGCGCATGAAGAAGGTGTGGTGGTGCGGGCTCGAGAAGCCGGTGCCCGGGAACGCGATGAAGCCGACCCGCATGTGCGGCGCCTGCGCCTTCGCGGCGACCAGCATGCGCTGCGTCGGCGCGCGGGCGCCCTCCTCGACCAGCGGCTGGCCCTGCCAGGGCGCGAGCAGCGTGGTCAGCGCGTCGTACTGCCACAGCTTGATCAGCAGGTCGGCCCAGGTGTTGATCATGCCGGTGGCGCCGACGACCAGCGCCCACACCAGCGTGACGATGCCCAGCAGGTTGTGCAGGTCCAGCCACTTGACGCGCGCCGAGCGCTCACGGCGCACCTCGCCGAAGCGCAGCTTGCGCATGAAGGGCGCGTACAGCACCAGCCCCGAGACGATCGCCACCAGCAGCAGCAGGCCCATCGCGCCGAGGAACAGCTTGCCCGGCAGCCCGGCGAACAGGTCGACGTGCAGCCGCAGCATGAGGCTCATGAAGCCGGTGTTGACCGGCACCTCGCCGAGCACGGCGCCGGTGCGCGCATCGACCGCGATCGACTTGAAGTCCTGCGTCGGCGCGGGCGTCGGCGTCAGCGTGACGTGCCACAGGCGGTCGTCGTCCTCGGGCTGCGACGCGAACTGCACGATGCGATCCGGGTAGAGCGCCCGCGCCGAGGCCAGCACCGTGTCGAGGCTGGCGCGCGGCGTGTCGGCCGGCATCTCCGGCGCCTCGATCTCGCCGCCGGTGAGGTGGTCGATCTCATGGTGGAAGATCAACGGCAGGCCGGTCAGGCACAGCAGCAGCATGAACGCGGTGCAGACGAGGCTGCTCCACTTGTGCCACCACGACCAGGTCTTCAGGGCGTTGGCGCTCAGCATGGTCAGAAATCGACGCTGGCGCTGAGCACGAAGGTGCGGGGCGCGCCGACCACGAGGTAGCCGTTCTCGGGGTAGCCGCCCGCCGAAGCCCAGTACGACTTGTCGGTCACGTTGTCGACGCGCGCGCGCAGCGTCACCAGGCGATCCTGCACGTTGACCATCCAGCGCGCGCCCAGGTCCACGCGGGTCCAGGACGGCAGCAGCAGCGTGTTGGTGGAGTTCGCGAAGCGGTTGCCGGTGTAGACGATGCGGCTGTCCAGCGCCAGGCCTTCGACGCCCGGCACCGCCCATTCGGCGCCCACGGTGCCCTGGCTCCTGGGCACGCCGATCACGTACCGGCCCTCGGTCGTGGCATCGCCGGTGTTCTTCTGCTTCGCGTTCAGCAGCGTCAGGCCGCCGAGCAGCTTGAGGCCCGGCATCGCTTCACCGAAGAAGCTCAGTTCGACCCCCTGGTGGCGGTCTTCGCCCTCCACGCTGTTCTGCGTGGCCACCGGGCGCGGCTTCTTCGTCGCGAAGAGCGCCAGGCTGCCGCCGAAGCGGCCACCGTCGTACTTCAGGCCGATCTCGTTCTGCTTCGACACATACGGCTCCAGCGTCACCGGCGGGCCGCCGTTGACGCCCGGCAGCGTGTTGCCCTGCGTGAGGCCTTCGACATGGTTCGCATACACGGAGAACTGCTTGCCGAGCTTGTAGACCACGCCCAGCATCGGGCTGTTGCGGCTCTCGTCGTACCGCGTGTCATCGGCCGGGTCGGTGTTGTAGCCGTAGTCGCTGATGTCCAGCTTCTGGTGGCGCACGCCGAGCGTGACCAGCAGGGTGTCGTCCAGCATCGACAGCGTGTCGCCGATCGCGAAGCTGCTCAGCTTCGAGCGGCCCGTCTCGTTCGGCGAGGCCAGGTCGTTGCCGCGGAAGGCCCCGGCCGTGAACTCCGGCTGCGCGTACGCGGTCGGCGTGTAGAGGTTGGTGTCCAGCGTGTTGAAGAAGTCCCAGGCGTAGGCGTTCTTCTTCACGAGGCGGAACGCCGTGTACGAGGCCACCCATTCGTGCCCGACCGGGCCGGTGCGCAGCGTGCCGCGCACGCCGAGCTCGCCGGTATCGACCTTGTCCTCGCGCGTGTTGTCGAAGCGCGAGGTCGTGGCCGCGCCGCTCGCATCGGTCACGCTGAGGTTGGCCAGCGAGTTCGATTCGTCGCTGCGGCGCAGGCCGTACGCGGCCCACGCGGTGACGTCGGCACCCAGGTCCCATTCGCCGCGCAGCGTGCCGAACAGGTCGCGCTCGTTCGAATACGACCACGGCTGGGCGAAATTCGACGTCGAGTCCGGCGCATCCGGGATCGCGGTGGCATCGGCGGCCAGCGAGACGTTGGTGCGGGTGCGCTTGAGCTGGTTGTCCTGGTAGCCGATGTCGCCGGAGAGGCGCACATCGCGGCTGTGCCAGTCGAGCCCGACGGCGGTCAGCCCGGTCTTGGCCTTCTCGTCGTCGATGCCGGTGCCGCCGTTGCGCCAGGCCGCGTTGACCCGGATGCCGGTGGCGTTGTCGGGGCCGAAGCGGCGCGACACGTCGGCGGCCAGGTTGCCCTGTTCGCCACTGCCGCCACTGAGCGTCACGCGGGTCAGCGGCTCGTTGGTGGCGCGCTTGGGCAGCAGGTTGATCGAGCCGCCGATGCCGGTGCCACTGGGGTTCGCTCCGCTCAGGAAGGCGGAGGCACCGCGCAGGACCTCCACGCGCTCGAACAACTCGGTGGCGATGTACTGGCGCGGCAGCAGGCTGTAGAGGCCGTTGTAGGCCACATCGTCGGAGTTCAGCAGGAAGCCGCGGATGAAATACGCCTCCTGGAAATTGCCGAAGCCGCGCGCCATGCGCACGCCCGGATCGTTCTGCAGCACCTCGCCGACGCTGCGCGCCTGGCGGTCCTGGATCAGGTCGTTGGTGTAGCTGGTGATGCTGACCGGCGTCTCCATGTTGTCGCGCGTGCCGAGGATCCCGGCCCGGCCGCCGCGCGCCACCTGGCCGCCCGCGTATGGCTTGCTCAGGCCGGCGGCCGAGGCATCGGCGCTCGCGCTGATGTTGACGGTCGGCAGCGTCGTCACCGGCGCACTGGCCGCAGCCTCGGGCGCTGCGGGGGCGGCCGCAGCGGTCTGGGCCTGCACGGCGGGCATCAGGCAGGCCAGCGCGGCGGCGCAGGCGATCGGCGTACAACGGTTCATGGGGATCTCAGGCTGCGCAAACAAGAATGGTTCGCATTCTAGGGGAAGGCGCACAGCCCCCTGGCAGCGCTACCATCGCGGCGCAAGGTTGCGGACAGGGAGGTCCACCCGTGAAACTGATCGATGCGCGCACGCTGGCCGTGGCGGTGGTGCTGCAAGGGGCCGCCGGCGCCACGCTGGCGATGACGGAGAAGGATGCCGCGAGCAACCTGATGCACTTCGCGTTCGCGATGAAGGGCGCGGAGCAGTGCGACAAGCTCGGCTACCCGTCGATGGCGGCGCAGAAGCGCTGGGAGAAATCGCATGCCTCGCTGCTGGTGAGCTCGCTGAAGCGCATCGAGCAACACGCCTCGGCGTCCGGCAAGGTGACGCCCGAGCAGGCCAAGGACGTCGCGCTCGGCCTGTTCGCGCGCTTCCAGGACCGCTACGACCAGGAGATGGCGCCGACGGTCACCGGCAAGTCGTGCATGCGCTTCAACGAAACGCTGTCGTTCTACGACACCAAGCTGATCAACGACTGATCACACGGCCAGCATCAGGTGCGGGTGGCTCGCGTAGTTGCGCTGCTCGCTGACCTTGTCCTGCGCGAGCTCGACGGCAATGCCTTCGGACTTGCCGTCGTCGAGCGGCGACTTCTGGCTGTGCAGCTGCATGTGCTGCTGCAGCATGAAGTCGAACATCTCGACGAGTTCCGGGCTGCGCGTCGTGTGGTCGACGGCCGGCTCGGCGGGTTTCGCGCCCGGCGCCTCGATGGCGGGCTCGGCGGACGGACGCCGCAGCGTACCGATCGATGCCGCCTGGAAGGCGGACGAGCCGGGCTGCAAGGGCATCGGTCCGATCGACCGGTACGAAGCAAGCGGAGAGGGTGCGGCGCTGACGGTGATGCTCATGGCGGGTCTTCCTGGTGTGCCTGTGGTTCACATGCTGCGCGCCGGCCGCGGCCCGGAAGGCACGGCGTGCGATGTCGTGCATGATTTGCCGAAATGACGAGTTCCTTCTACGACCACCTCGCACCGCACTACCACCTGCTGTACGGCGATTGGGAGGGCGCGATCCAGCAACAAGGGCAGGCGCTCGCCGCGCTGCTGGCCGAACAAGGCGTGCAGCCGGGTGCGCCGGTGCTGGACGCCGCCTGCGGCATCGGCACGCAGACGCTCGGGCTGCTGGCGCACGGCCACCGCGTGATCGCGTCGGACATCTCGCCCGCCGCGGTGGAGCGCTTGCAGGCCGAGCTGCAGCGGCGCTCGCTGGTCGCGCAGGCCGGCGTCGACGACCTGCGCACGCTGGCCCGCGTGGCCAGCGGTTCGATGGCCGCCGTGCTGGCCTGCGACAACAGCGTGCCGCACCTGCTGAACGACGAGGACCTGCTGGCGTGCTTTCGCCAGGCGCATCGCTGCCTGCGGCCGGGTGGCTGCCTGGTGATCTCGGTGCGCGACTACGCTGCCATCGTCCGCAAGACGCCCGACGTGCACCCCTACGGCATGCGCCGGGGCGCCGACGGCAGCCGGTTCATCGCGGTCCAGGTCTGGGAGTGGGACGGCGACCACTACGACCTGCGCCTGTACCTGACGACCGAGGCGCCGGATGGCAGCTGCACCACCAGCGTCGCGACGAGCCGCTACTACGCGGTGAGCATCGATCGGCTGACCGCGCTGATGCGCGAAGCCGGCTTCGCCGACGTGCAGCGCCGCGACGATGTGCTGTTCCAGCCGGTGCTGGTCGGCCGGACCGCGCGGAAGGAGCTTGCGCGATGACGCAGGTCGGCGTGGGGGTGGGCATCCTCGTGCTGCGCGACGGCCAGGTCCTGCTCGGCCGCCGGCGCGGCTCGCACGGCGCGGGCACCTGGTCGGCTCCCGGCGGCCGGCTGGAGTACGGCGAATCGATCGAGGACTGCGCGCGCCGCGAGCTGCTCGAAGAGACCGGGCTCACGCTCGGCGCCTGCGAACGCGGCCCCTGTACCAGTGATGTGTTCGACGAGGTCAAGCAGCACTACCTGACGGTGTTCGTGCTGGCGCGCCACGCGCTCGGCGAACCGGCGACGCTGGAGCCGGGCAAGTGCGACGGCTGGCAGTGGTTCGACTGGCGGGCGCTGCCGCAGCCGCTGTTCGCGCCGCTTGCCTCGCTGCGGGCCACCGGCTTCGATCCATCGGCAGCGAGTGCGACTTCCGTCTCATCAAAGTGATGGACGTGACAGCGTTTCGTCTCGCTATCCGACAGCCATTCCGTATGATCCGCCGCTTCATCCACTTGGAATGCGCCATGTCCCTTCGCCTGTTGCCCTTCCTCGCCGCGGCCGCCCTGATGACCGGTTGTGCCTTCAATGTTGCGCCCTACGGTGCCTCGGTCAAGAACGTGGATGCGCTGAAAGCCACCGGCATCAAGCCCGTTTCGGTTGCCAAGTTCGAAGCGGCCAAGCCGGGCCAGGCCTCGATCTCCTGCCGTGCCGCCGGCTCCGTCAAGGTCGAGCCGAGCTTCGAGACCTACATCGAGAAGGCCTTCATCGATGAGCTGAAGCTGGCCGGCCTGTACGACCCGAATTCGAGCCTGAAACTGTCGGGCAAGCTGGAGCAGATCGATTTCAGCTCGGGCATCAGCGATGGCAACTGGACGTTCACGCTGGTCGTCTCGAACGCCCGCAACGAGAGCTTCTCGACCCAGTCGAAGTTCCCGTTCTCCGGCAGCTTCATCGCCGACAAGGCCTGCCAGGAAGTGGCCCAGGCCTTCGGCCCGGCCGTGCAGAAGCTGATCGAGGACGTGGTCCGCAATCCGAAGTTCAAGCAGATCGCGAGCTGAGTTCCGCCGCTGATCGAGCCTCGGCCTCGATCAGCGTGACCAGCGTGTGCAGCACGCGGTTGACCGGCGTCGGCACGCCGTGCCGTTCGCCGCGCCGCACGACCAGCCCGTTCAGGTGGTCGATCTCGCTCGGCTTGCCGCGCATCATGTCCTGCGCGGTCGACGAGAACTGGCCCGGCATCGTCGCGGCCAGCCCGCGCACCATCGCCCACGCGTCGCCCGGCACCTGCACGCCTTCGGCCTGCGCCACCGCCAGGCATTCGGCGACCACGTCGCGCATCACCTGCGGCACGCCGGGGTGGTCGACGAAGCGGCCGTACGGCACGCGCCCGATCGCCGAGATCGCGTTGTAGGCGCAGTTCAGGATCAGCTTGGCCCACAGCGCGCCACGCACGTTGTCGGAGATCGTCGCCGGCACGCCGGCGGCAGCCAGCACCTCGACGAGGTCGGCCGCGACGCTGTTCGGTGCGATCACCAGGTCGCCGCGGCCGTGGTGCAGCAGGTGCCCCGGGCCGGCCATCTCGGTGGCCACGTAGACCACGCTGGCGGCCACCTCGGTCGACAGCACACTGCGCACGCGCTCGTCGTTGTCGACGCCGTTCTGCAGCGTCAGCACCAGTGCCCCGGGCGACAGGTGCGGGCGCATCGCCTCGGCGGCCGATTCGGTGTCGGTGGATTTCACGCAGAACAGCACCAGCTGCGCGCCCTGCACGGCCGCGACATCGGTGCTCGCCTGCAGGCGGACGTGCTCGTCGAAGCTGCGCGTCTGCATGCGCAGGCCGTCGCGCGCGATGGCCTCCACATGCTGCGGCCGCGCGATCAGCGTCACGCGGTGGCCGGCGCGCGCCAGCATGCCGCCGAAGTAGCAGCCGACGGCGCCGGCGCCCATCACGGCGATGGTCCAGGGGGTGGCGGGCGAGCGGTCCATGGCGGCCTTCGGGGTGGCGAAGGCCGCAGTGTCCGACAAGTGCCGCCTGGCTGCCGCTCAGGTGCCTTTCGGGAAGTCGGTCGACGCCGACAGCCGCTCCCACGCCGCCGTCTCGCGCTCGACGAAGGCGTGCTTGTCGCGGATCGTCTGCAGCGTGTCGGTGCCCAGCGGCAGCCGCAGCGGCGGCGTCGCCGACTCCACCAGCGCGAGCATCGCCTGCGCCAGGCGCAGCGGGTCGCCCGGCTGGTTCAGGCTGATGCGCTTCGCGGCCTCGCGCACCTGGCCCGAGCTCGGCGCGTAGTCGTCGAGGACGCGCGGCGAGACCGCCAGCGACGAGCCTTCGAGGAATTCGGTGCGGAAGTAGCCGGGCTCGACCACGGTGGCATGGATGCCCAGCGGTTGCAGCTCGGCATGCAGGGCCTCGGTCAGCCCTTCGACGGCGAACTTGGTCGAGCAGTAGACGCCGAAGCCGGCGCCCGAGCGGTAGCCGCCGAGCGACGAGATGTTGATCACGTGGCCGCGGCGGCGCGTGCGCATCGACGGCAGCACGGCACGCGTGACGTTCAGCAGCCCGAACACGTTGGTGTCGTAGAGGCGGCGCACTTCGTCGGCGCTGGCCTCCTCGACCGCGCCGAGCAGGCCGTAGCCGGCGTTGTTGACCAGCACGTCGATGCGGCCGAAGCGGGCCAGCGCCGCCTCGGCAGCGGCCGCGGCCTGCGCCTCGGACGTGACATCGAGCGCGAGCGCCAGCAGGCCGGGCTGCGCGCCGAAGCGCTGCTGCAGCGACGTGGCGTCGCGCGAGGTCGCGACGACGGCGTCGCCCTGCGCGAGGGCCGCTTCGACGATGCGTGCGCCGATGCCGCGGGCCGCGCCGGTGATGAACCAGACGCGCTTGAAATCGGAGGAAGTGGAGCTCATGGCGATGTCCTTGCGGAGGTGATGGAGTGAGCGAACTTTAGGCAGGCGATTGCCACTCAACTAGCCCACAATCGATGAATTGATCCGCAAGCAGATCGTGAGAATCGACCATGGCCTTCAACGAACTCCGCGCCATCGCCACCTTCGTCAAGGCGGTCGAGCTGGGCAGCCTGCGCCAGGCCGCGACGGCGCAGGCGATCACGCCGCAGGCGGCCAGCCAGGCGCTGGCGCAGCTGGAGGCGCACCTGGGGGTGCGGCTGATCCACCGCACGACACGGCGGCTCAGCCTGACCGAGGAAGGGCAGCAGTTCCTCGATGCCGCGCAGCCGGGGCTGGCGACGCTGCAGCGGGCGCTGCACGGTGCGCGGCGCGGGCGCGACGAGATCGCCGGGCCGCTGCGCATCGTCGCGACGCGCTCGCTGATGCTGCCGGTGCTGTGGCCGGTGCTGGCGGAGTTCTGCGAGCGGCATCCCGAGATCGAGCCGGACGTGCAACTGGACGATCGCCTGGGCAACTGGGTCGAGGACCGGGTCGACGTCGGCTTCCGCGCCGGCACGCCGCCGGCCGACGGCTTGATCTCGCGCCGGCTGTTTCCGCTGCAGCTGGTGGTGTGCGCGACGCCGGGCTACCTGGCGAAGCACGGCACGCCGCGGCACATCGACGATCTGGCGCACCACCGCTGCAGCGGCTTCCGGCATCCGTCGAACAACAAGGTGATGCCGTGGGAGTTCAAGGTCGGTGCCGAGATCGTCGCGCGCGACTTCGCGCCGGTGCTGTGCACCAACGATGTCGAGCTGGAGGCGAACGCGGTGCTGTCAGGCCATGCGATCGGCCAGCTGGTGGGCGTGACCGCCGCGCCACTGGTGCGCAGCGGCCAGCTGGTGCCGGTGCTGACCGAGCATGTGGCCGAGCACCTGAGCCTGTACCTGTACTACGGCAGCCGCATCGCGCAACCGGCCCGAGTGCGGGCCTTCATCGACCTGGTGGTGGAGCGGGTGGCGGGCAATGCGGCGTTCTTCCTGGAGCCGCATGAGCTGAGTGGTATGAATCGGCGCAGAAAAGCGAAGCGAGGGCAAGGAAAGTGAAGGAAATGAGGACACGACAACGCGTGCGGTTTGATAGCTTGCAACGCCGCCCATCGCCGATTTGCAATGCCGACAAAGCGTAAGTTCAAAAGCGATGCCTTCGAGGCCATCCATCAATCCGCGACCGCGCTCAGACAGATTGGAGCCATCGACAAGGCGACGATGCGTCAGTTCGACGAAACCTGCGTGTCGGCGCCGTCAGCGATCAGCCCGATCCAGATCAAGCGGATCCGCGAAAGCGCCCATGTCAGCCAACCGGTGTTCGCGCTCTACCTGAACACCAGTGAATCGACAGTGCAGAAATGGGAGGCCGGCACCAAACGCCCCAGCGGCATGGCGCTCAAGCTGCTGTCGATCGTGCGCAAACACGGCCTCCAGGTTCTCACTTGAACCGGTCTTTCAGGGCTTCGGAATCCGGATCCGGCTGATCATCAGCGAGCCGGAGAGCCCGAACAGCAGCACCAGCGGGTGGAAGTAGTGTTCGCCGATCATCACCTCGCCGAACCACAGGTTCGGGCCGAGCGCGCCGGCCGAGGCGGCCGCCGCGAGCATCAGCACCAGCACGATCGAGGTCGGGATCGGCGTGCCCTCGAAGTGCGTGACCTTGCCGCTGTCGTCCGACAGCGCCTCGGCGGTGACGTTGTAGCGCGCGAGTCGCGACACGCCGCAGGCGACGAAGTACGCCAGCACGATGCGGTCGTACAGGCCGCGCATGCCGCAGCCGTAGGCGACGATCGCCGGCGCGACGCCGAACGAGATCACGTCGGCCAGCGAATCGAGCTCGCGGCCCAGCGCCGACGCCTTCTGGCGCCAGCGCGCGACGCGGCCGTCGAGGATGTCGAACACCAGCGCGGCGATCACCAGCCCGCAGGCGAAGTGGATGTGCACGACGTTCGCGGTCGCGAGGTAGGACATCATCGAGAACAGCGCGCCGGTGCCGGACACGGCATTGCCGAGCGTGAACCAGTCGGCCAGGTGGAACTCGCGGATCATCGAAAACGGCTTCGGCTTCATGCGGGTTCCGCTCCTTCTCAAGGTGGGTCGGCAGTGTAGATGAAGCAAAAGAGCCCGCTGCAAGAGCGGGCCCGGCTTCAGTCAACTGACAGTGCCGTCAGGTCACGGCGCCCACGGGGCCTCCACCGCCCACCGCGTGTCGGCATCGAAGCTGCCCGACGTGTTCCACGCCGAGCCGCCGATGCCGTCGGCGATCCACACCTCGGCCGCGTAATGGCGCAGGTAGCGCCCCGGGTAGTTGTAGGACGCAAAGCGGGTTCCCGCGCTGCCATCGGCCGCCCCCTGCGCGCAGAAGGTGGCATCGGCACGGTACAGGTCGCCGGCCTGCAGCGCGTCGCGCCGCACCCGCGAGTTGCTGTGGCGCAGGTACTCGCCCGGGAAGTTGCGCGACTCGAACGAGTAGCAGCTGCCGTCGGCCAGCCCCGGCACCAGGCGCCAGCTCGCGTCCAGCTTCAGCGTGCTGTCGCTCGCGGCCGTCACCACCTCGGTGAAGGCCAGCGCATCCTGGTGACGCAGGTAGCGGTTGTCGTAGCCCGGCGTCAGCACGCGCAGCGAATGCACGGTATTCGGCGCCACCACCACGCTGCTGCGCCACCAGCCGGTCTGCGGCGACCACGACGCATCGGCGCGGAACAGGCCGGTGTCCTGGAACGGGTTCAGCCAGACCTCCGCGTTGGCATGCCGGATGTAGTACCCCGGGTTGTTCTTCGACTCCAGCGAGACGCCACCGTTGCCGTCCAGCGCCTTGCGGGCGCAGAACGTGGCGTCGGCCTTGAACAGCGCGCTGTTGTCGTTCGGGTCGATGCGCAGGCGCAAGGCCTGGTGGCGCAGGAACTGCCCCGGCTGGTTGACCGACTCGAAGGACAGGCAGCTCGCATCGCCCAGCCCGTTGACCACCTTCCACGACGTGTCCTTCTTCAGCAGCTCGCTGCTGGCGGCCTCGACCACCTCGGTCACGCCGAGGCTGTTGACATGGCGGATGAAGCGGTTGGTCACGCCCGGCGTCACGGTACGGAACGAGTACGAGGTGCCGCGCCGCAGGAAGGGCACGCCGTCGATCAGCGCCTGGTGCGCCGCCCGGACCTGCGCGAAGTCCATCTTCCTGACCTGGCGGTCGTAGGTCAGGAACCCGTTCAACTCGTCCTCGACGTCCGAGATCTCGGTGTACACCGCCGCGCTCAGGCCGCGCGAAGACACCAGCTCGCGCAGTCCTTCCACCTGTTGCAGGTAGACGTTGGTCAGCGTCGTCGAGTCGGGGTAGAGGGTGTAGCAGCAGGTCGAGGCCGGGTTCCACATGTGGCCGTCCACGCGCAGCCCGTTGCCGCCGAACTCGCCCAGCACCGACAGCCGGTTCGGCTGCCAGGCCGGCGCACTCGGGCCGGGGTAGTCGTGGTTGTCGATCAGGTCGCCAGCCCCCTGGTCGCCTGGGGCGAAGTTGATGCCCGAGTGGGTGTCGATCAGGCGGCTCGGGTCCCAGCCCTTGAAGACGCCGGCCATGCGGACCATGTCGAAGTCGCCCCAGCTCTCGTTGAAGATGACCCAGGTGACGACCGACGGCGACGAACGGTGCTCGTCGACGATCTCGCGGTCTTCGGCCTCCACCTTGGCGCGCACCGCGGCGCTGCTCTCGGCGTCCCAGGCATGCGGCATGTCCTGCCAGACCAGGATGCCCAGCTTGTCGGCCCAGTAGAACCAGCGTTGCGGCTCGACCTTGATGTGCTTGCGGACCATGTTGAAGCCCAGGTCCTTGATGGCCACCAGGTCGGACTTCAGCGCCTCGTCGGTCGGCGCGGTGTACAGGCCGTCGGGCCAGAAGCCCTGGTCGAGCGGGCCGTACTGGAACACGAACTTGCCGTTGAGCAGCGGACGCGGCACGCCGCTGACAGTGCCGATCGCGATCGAGCGCATGCCGAAGTAGCTGCCGACCTCGTCGACCACGTGGCCACCGCTGCGCACGCGGACCTTCAGGTCGTACAGGAAGGGATCGGTGGGCGACCACAGGTGCGCATTCGGCACCGGCACGCTGAACTCGACATCGCCGCGGCCGGTGGCCGTGCCCACCTGGGCCCCACCGGTCGAGGCCACGGCCTCGATCGAGGTGCCACCCAGGTTGCTGCCGCGCACGATCATGCGCAGCCGGTTGTTCGCCACGTCCGGCGTCATGTCGAGCCGCGTGATGTGCGGCGCCGCGACCGGCTCCAGCCACACCGTCTGCCAGATGCCGGAGCTCGGCGTGTAGAAGATGCCGCCGGGGTTCAGCGTCTGCTTGCCCAGCATGTCGTCGCCGGTGGTCGGATCGAACGCGCCGACGACCAGGTCGTTGCTGCCGCTGCGCAGCCAGGGCGTGATGTCGAAGCTGAACGCGTCGTAGCCGCCGCTGTGCTGGCCGACCTGCTGGCCGTTGACGTAGACGGTGGCCTTGCGGTCGACCGCCCCGAAGTTCAGCTTCACGCGCTTGCCGCTCCAGCCGGCCGGCACGGTGAACGTGCGCTTGTACCAGAGGTTGCGGTCGTTCATGCGCTGGATGCCGGAGAGGTAGGACTCCACCGGGTACGGCACCTTGACCTGCTCCGGGTTGGCCGGGAAGGCGGGCGCGGTGGCCGGCGGGGTGTCGGCGTTCGGCGCGGCGCTGCCGCCGTTGTAGCTCCAGGTGCCGTTGAGGTTGAGCCAGTCGCTGCGCGTCAGCTGCGGGCGCGGGTACTCGGGCAGCGGCACCGCGGCCTGCTGAGCGGCCGCGGTCCACGGCGTCGTCAGGCGTGCGCTGACGGCCTGGGCCGATTCGTGGGAGGGGCTTGCCTGCTGCGGGACGTCGGTGGCTGCGGATTCGCTGCCGCCGCCGCAACCCGCGGTGATCAACGGGACGAGCAGGCTCGCCAGCCATCGCCGGTAGGTGGTGTTCATCGTGTCTCCTTCTGTTGCCTCGGAACGGGTGTTTGCGGCGCCAGCTCGATGACGGACGGCTCGTGCCAGGGGCACGGCTCATCACTAATAATTGACTAATATTAGGCGCACGGCGACCACCGCGCGTCAACTGCGCAGATGTAAGGCCGTGTGAGGACGAAGGGCTTCCCGGATTGGCATCCGGGGATCACGTGACTGTCTGCCTCAGGACCAGCCGGCCATCGACCTTGACGCGTCGGCGGCGACCGTCCGGCGCGGCGATCTGGGCCAGCAGCGTCTCCACCGCGAGCCGCCCCATCTCGTAGTTGGGCAGCACCAGCGTGGTCAGCGGCGGGCTGGTGTGGCGCGCGATCTCCTGGTCGTCGTAGCCGATCACCGCCACGTCGCGCGGCACCTGCTTGCCGAGCTCGCGCAGCGCCTCGAGGCAGCCGACGGCCATCAGGTCGTTGGCACAGAAGATCGCCGTCGGCGCCTTCGGCTGCTTCATCAGCGACAGCGTGTGGTCATGGCCCGAGGCGACATGCCAGTCGCCCTCGCGCACCAGCGCGGCGTCGTAGGCGATGTCGGCGCTGGCGAGCGCACGGCGGTAGCCCTTCAGCCGGTCGCGCGCGGCGTCCATCCACGGTTCGCCGTTGATGAAGGCGATGCGTCGGTGGCCGGCGTCGAGCAGGCACTCGGTCGCGGCGAAGCCGCCCAGCACCTCGGACGGCTCGACCGACGAGAAGCGCGGCTCGCCGCCCGATGCAGGCTCCGCCTCGCTGCAGTTCAGCAGCACCGTGGGCACGCGGCCGAGCTGCGGCGGCACGCTGACCTGGCGCGTGAAGATCGTCGAGTAGACGACACCGACCAGCGCCGGGTTGGCCAGCATCGTCGACAGCACGGCGGCCTCGATGCCGGCATTCGAGCGCGTCGCGAACACTGCCACCAGTGCACCCTGGCTCCAGGCCTCGTCCTTCGCGCCGTCGATCGACAGCACCGGGTGCGGGCTGGTGGAGATCTCGTCGACCAGGTAGAGGATCAGCGGCGTGGCAGCCGTGGCCGTGCGCCTTCGGCCGCCGCGCGCCGAAGCGGCCGCGGTGCCGCGCCGGTCGGGCAGCYGGTAGCCGAGTTCGGCGGCCACGCGCAGCACGCGGGCGCGGGTCTCGTCGGACAGCTGGGTGCCGGTCATGCCGTTGAGCACCAGCGAGACCGTCGACTGCGACACGGCGGCCTGCGTCGCGACATCGGTCATCGTGACGCGGCGGGCGGGCTCGGCGGACGGCGGGGCTTTGGCAGGCATTTTTACTAATGGAGCGCGGCTTCGGCGCTCACATGGTACGGGAGCAGCTACAACGTGTAGCGATCGTCACGCCATGCTTGCGGGTGGGCGGCGCCGCACGAGGCATGCTGCGGGCCGGAGGGAATTTCCTTGACCATGAACAACACACGACTCCATTCGATGGCCCGCCTGGCAGCCTTGTGCGCCGGCGTGCTGGTGGTGGCCGCCTGCGGCGGCAGCGACGATGCGGCGGCACCGACGCCGGTCAGCGGGGCACCATCGCCTGCGCCGGTGCCATCACCTGCGCCTGCCCCATCACCKGCACCTGCACCGTCGCCATCACCCGCTCCCGCTCCCGCGCCTTCGCCTTCGCCTTCGCCTTCGCCGGCACCGGCACCGGCGCCCGCCCCGGCCCCTGCTCCAGCGCCGAGCAACGCACCCGCCGGCTACACACTCGTCTGGTCCGACGAGTTCGACACCGGCACGCTGCCTGATGCCGGCAAGTGGGTCTACGACACCGAGGCCAACGCGACCGGCTGGTACAACAACGAGCTGCAGTACTACGCGGTCGCGCGCACCGAGAACTCGAAGATCAGCGACGGCAAGCTGGTGATCACCGCGCGCAAGGAACGCCTGACCACCGCCAAGGACTACGGCGGCCAGGACTACAGCTCGGCGCGCCTGATCACCAACGGCAAGGCGAGCTGGACCTACGGCTTCTTCGAGATCCGCGCCAAGCTGCCGTGCGGGCGCGGCACCTGGCCGGCGATCTGGATGCTGGGCACCACCGGCGACTGGCCGGCCGGCGGCGAGATCGACATCATGGAGCAGGTCGGCAAGAACCCGACCGCGATCGAGGGCACGATCCACACCACGTCGACGGCCGGCACCTTCGGCGACGGCGGCGAGACGAAGATCGCCGACGCCTGCAGCGCCTTCCACAACTACCAGCTGACCTGGACGCCCGAGAGCCTGGTGATCGGCGTCGACAACAAGCCCTTCCACACCTACGTCAACAAGCACCAGGGCAGCGCGAGCTGGCCGTTCGACAAGCCGCAGTACCTGCTGCTGAACCTGGCGATCGGCGGCGACATGGGCGGCGCGGTCGACGACACGATCTTCCCGGTCAGCATGGAGGTCGACTACGTGAAGGTCTGGCAGAAGAAGTGAAGCAGCGGCACAGTCCCTGCTGACGAAGGAGTCGTCGATGCAGGAGCCGTTGTTCCACGACCGCCGCGATGCGGGGCAGGTGCTCGCGAGGCGCCTGTCGGCCTACCGCGGCCGCCCCGACGCGCTGGTGCTCGCGCTGCCGCGCGGCGGCGTGCCGGTGGGGCATGCGGTCGCGCGGGCGCTCGGGCTGCCGCTCGATGTGTTCGTCGTGCGAAAGCTCGGCGTGCCCGGGCATGAAGAACTGGCGATGGGCGCGATCGCGAGCGGCGGCGTGCGCGTGATGAACGACAGTCTGCTGCGCATGCTGTCGCTCACGGCCGCGCAGATCGACGCGGTGACGCAAGCCGAAACGCAGGAGCTGGCGCGGCGCGAACGGCTCTACCGCAACGGCCGGCCGCCGCTGGAGGTGGCCCGGCGCACCGTGCTGCTGGTCGACGACGGCCTGGCCACCGGCGCAACGATGCGGGCCGCGGCGCGGGCGCTGCGCATGAGGGCGCCGGCGCGGCTGGTGATCGCCGTGCCCACCGGCGCGCACGACAGCTGCGAGGCCTTGCGCGGCGAAGCGGACGACATCGCCTGCGCCACCCGGCCCGAGCCGTTCCACGCCGTGGGGTGCTGGTACGAGGCGTTCCCGCAGATCACTGACGAAGAGGTGCAGGCGCTGCTGGCCCGGTGATCACGAGGCCTGTCGACGCGACCGCGCGCTGGAGATGCCGGGCGCGTTCAATGGCACACTCCAGCGGATCATCACGCGCCGCCCGACTGGCCCCATGTTCGCAAAATTCTTCGACACCACTGCGGTGGACGCCTTCGCAGCCAAGGTGGCCGCGGAACTCCGGAAGTCTTTCCCGCCGGAGAAGGTCAACGACAGTTCGAAGCAGGCCGAAAAGCGACGCGAGCAACTCGACCAGCGCATCCGCCTCGCCGTGCAGAACCTGGCCCGTTCGACGCCGCTGAACATCTACCAGAAAGCCAAGCTGGGCACGAAGCTGCAAGCGGTGCTCGAAGGCATGGGCTACCCCGAGGATTTCAGCGCCTCGCTGGCGCGCGACGTGGTCAAGCTGATGGCGCTGCGGTCGTCGAGTTCGCTGTAAGCCATGCTTCGCTGGCTGCGCTCCAGACTCAAGACCCTGTCCGACGCCGCCGCACCGGAGCCCGCTGACGCCTCCACTCACGCCTCCACTCACGCCCCCGCCCCCGCCCACGCCGGCACGTCGACGGGGCTCGCGGCACCTCCTCCGCCACCACCGCCCCCGCCGTCCCTCCTCGAGGGCCCGCTGGCGCTGTACGAGGCCGGATACCTGGCGGAAGCCCGGCAGTCCGCCCAGGCTGCGCTGGCGCTGGACGCCGGCAACACCACCGCGCTGCATGCGCTGGGCCTGATCGCGCTCAAGGAAGGGCATCCGCAGGAAGCCCACCGGCTGCTGCAACAGGCGACAGCGCAGGCGCCTGCCGACGCCGCGCTGCAGCATGCCGCGGGACTCGCCTGCCTGGCCTGCAAGCGCCCCGCCCAGGCCGGCCCGGCGTTTCAACGCGCCGCTGAACTGCGCCCGGGCTGGAGCGCTCCCTGGGTGCAGCTCGGCCTGATGGCCCTGGCGAACCGCAAGCCGAAGGAAGCCCTGCTTCATTTCACCGCGGCGGCAGCGGCCGAGCCCGCCGATGCGCAAGCCCATTTCCAGCTCGGCACCCTCCTGCTGGGCGAGCGCGACAAGCAGCAGGAGGTCGAGCGCCACTATCGCCGCGCACTCGCCCTCCAGCCCGAGCACGCCGGGGCGCTGTGCAACCTGGGTGCGCTGCTGAAGGACCAGGGAAAAGCCGACGAAGCCGCCACCTTCCTCGAGCGTGCCGTGCGCCTCGACCCCGCACTGGCACAGGCCTCGTTCAACCTGGGCCTGCTGCGGATCGACCAGGGCCGGTGGTCGGAAGCGGCCGATGCGTTGCAGCGCTCGTTGGCGGCGGCGCCCTCCCAGGCGGAGGCGCACTACTGGCTGGGCAATGCGTTGATGGGCACGGGCAATGCGCCAGAGGCGCGCAAGGCCTACCAGGCCGCCTTCCGCCAGGACACGAACCATGTGCGCGCGCGCTGGGGCTTTGCGATGGCCCAGTTGCCGGCCGTGCCCCAGACCGACGAGGAACAACGGGCCGGCGCAGAGAACTTCGGCCACGAACTCGGCAAGCTGAAGAGCTGGTTCCGCGCCCGCCCCCAGGCCGAAGGCCACCTGGCGGTCGGCGCGCAGCAGCCGTTCTACCTCGCCTATGTTCCCGGCGACCACCGCGAGCGGCTGGCCGACTACGGCAAGCTGTGCACCACGCTGATGGCCGGTTGGGCCCGCAAGGTGGGCGTGCCTGCCGTGGCAGCGCGGCCCGCATCGAAACGCCGCATCGGCATCGTCTCGGCCCACGTGCACAGCCATTCGGTGTGGCGCGCCATCGTGCGCGGATGGATCGCCCACCTGGACCCCGCGCAGTTCGAACTGCACGTCTTTCACACCGGAAGCGTGCGCGACACCGAGACCGAATGGGCCGCGCGCCGGGTGGCCAGGTTCCACCACGGCCTGGGCGCGTGGACGAACTGGGCGAAGGCGATCTCCGACAGCCAGCTCGACACGCTGCTCTATCCCGAGATCAGCATGGACTCGGTCACCTTGCGCCTGGCGGCCCTGCGCCTGGCGCCGCAGCAGCTGGCCAGCTGGGGGCACCCGCTGACGACGGGCCTGCCGACCATCGACGGCTACCTCAGTGCGCAGGCGTTCGAGCCGGACACTGCCGACGCCCACTACACCGAGACCTTGATCCGCCTGCCGGGCCTCGGCTGCTGCTACGAGCCGTTCGGCACCGCGCCCGTCGCCGTGGATCTCTCGGCATGGAACATCTCGCCGCAGGACAAGCTGCTGTTGTGCGCGGGCACGCCCTTCAAGTACGCGCCCCATGACGACCCGCTGTGGGTGCGGATCGCGCAGCAATGCCGGCCCTGCAAGCTCGTCTTCTTCAGCGTGGCCAATGCGCCGTTGGCCCGCTTGTTCGAACAGCGTCTTCGCGCGGCATTCGAAGCCGCACAGGTGGATTTCGACGCGTGCGTGCGATTCGTGCCGTGGCAGAGCCAGGCCGCCTTCTTCGGCTGGCTGGACCGGGCCGACGTGTTCCTCGACAGCGTCGGCTTTTCCGGCTTCAACACCGCGATGCAGGCGGTCGAGCGGGGCACGCCGATCGTGGCCTGGGAAGGCGATCACCTGCGCGGACGATTCGCCAGCGCCATCCTGCGGCAGATCGGCCTGGACGAGTGGGTTGCCTCGTCGGCCGATCGCTACGTGGACTGCGTCGAGCGCCTGTGCAAGGAAGCGCCGCGGAGGAAGGCTGTGCGCGACACCCTGCTGAACGAGCGCAAGAAGCTGTTCGGCGATCGTTCGTCTGTGGACGCCCTCGCCGTCACCCTGAGCCGAGGCACTGCGCCCTAGTCCTGTTTCCCCACGCCTTGTTTTGCCACCCCTATACTCCGCCGCCATGCGCCGCTGGCTGACCCTTCTGCTGCTCGTCACGCTGCCGCTCCAGTTCACCTGGGCGGCGGCCGCGGCGTATTGCCAGCACGAACAGGCCCCCAGCGCTCGCCACATGGGCCACCATGAACACGAGCACCCGGGCGCCCAGGACGAGCACCAGCAGGCCCGGAAAGCAGCCGACCCCGACGCGACGAAGGCCGCCAAGGTCTTCGGCGACGCCGACTACGGCTACTGCCAGCTGAGCGCCGCCAAGCCGCTGCAGGTGCAAGGGTTMGCGATCGCGCCCCTGGCCGGCCCGCCGACGCTGGACGCCAGCGTGCCACCGCTGCAGACGCGCGACCCCGACCGCCGTGAACGGCCCAACTGGTGCCTCGCCTGATTCGGCGAGCGCACCCCTTTCCAGGCACGACCTTCTCCCTGACCTGATCGCTGCTGCCCTCGTCGAATCCTTCCGGCTGCCCTTTCGCAACCCTCGGAGTATTCGATGCGCAGAACTTGCGTGCCGCTGCTGTGCGCGGCACTGATCACCCCCTTGGCATTCGGCCAGGCCTCGCCGCCGGCCCTTCCCCCTGCCCTCCCACCTGCCCTGACCCTGGAAGCCGCGCTGCAGACCGCGTTGCGCCACAACCCTGTGCTTCGCGCCGCCGAGGCGGAGGTCGACGCCAGCCGTGGCGCGCTCGACCAGGCCGGCGCGCGGCCCAACCCGACCCTCGGCATCGACCAGGAAGACACGCGCCGCGACACCCGCACGACGACGGTGCTGCTGAGCCAGGCGCTGGAGCTCGGCGGCAAGCGGTCGGCCCGCATCGCGCTGGCCCGCAGCGCACGCGAGCTGGCGCTGGCAGACCTCGCGTCGCGCCAGGCCGACGTGCGGGCCGGCACCATCCAGGCGTTCTTCGAGGCCCTGATCGCCCAGGAGCGCGTGAAGGTCGCGGAGCAATCCGCGGAGATCGCCGCCAGCGGCACCGCCGCGGCGGCGCGCCGCGTGACGGCGGGCAAGGTCTCGCCGACCGAGGAAACGCGCGCGCGCGTCGCCGAGGCCAATGCGCGGATCGAACTGCGCCAGGCGCAAGCCGACCGGCAAGCCGCGCAACGCGCGCTGGGCCTCGCGATGGGTGCGGCCGACGGCACGTCGTCGCCACTCGATGGCCAGCCGGAATCCCTGCCGCAGCCGCCCGATGCGCAAGCCCTCGCAGAGCGTGTCGCGCAGTCCCCGGCGCTGCGCCGTGCACAGGGTGAAGTGCAGCACGCCCAGGCCGCCTACGAGCTGGAGCGCGCACGCCGCATTCCCGACCTGACCGTGAGCCTGGGGACCAAGCGCGCGGCGGAGACCGGCCGGAATCAACCGATGATCGGTCTGTCGATCCCGCTGCCGCTGTTCGATTCCAACACCGGCGCGCAGCTCGAGGCGCTGCGCCGCCGCGATGCCGCCCAGGCACTCGCCGAGGCCGAGGCGCAGCGGCTGCGCGCCGAGGTGCTGCAGACCCTCGACCAGCTGCAGGCCCGCGCCAGCGAGGCGCAAGCCTTGAAGCAGGAGGTGCTGCCCGCCGCGCAAGGCGTCCACGACGCGACCCGCCGCGGCTTCGAACTCGGCAAGTTCAGCTTCCTCGACGTGCTGGACGCCCAGCGCACCTTGCTGCAGGCGCGGACCCAGTACTTCAGCGCGCTGGCCCAGGTTCACCGCGCCGCCGCCGAACTCGAGCGCCGCCTCGGCACCCCGAACGATCGCCCGCCCGCGGGCCACCAACCGTGAGATCGAACATGAACAGCAAGACGAACTGGGTCGAGCGCCTGCGCGCCAGCGTGGGCCGCAAGCAACTGGCGGCCATCGCCGCGGTGCTCGTGCTCGGCAGCGTGGGGGCGGTCGCCATCCTGGGCACGCAGCGCGCGAAGCCGGCCTCCGAGGAGGACCACGACCATGAGCATGGGCACGAAGAAGCCGGGGAACACGCCGGAGACAAGCACCGCGAAGAAGCCGGCGCGGGCGCGATCGCGCTGTCGCCCGAACAGCTGAAGGCCGCAGGCATCCGCGTGGACACCGCCGGTCCGGGCCTCATCCGCAGCGTGCTGCAGCTGCCGGGCGAGATCCGCTTCAACGAAGACCGCACGGCCCACGTCGTCCCGCGGGTCGCCGGCGTCGTCGAGGCGGTGCCGGTGGCCCTCGGCCAGCAGGTGCGCCGTGGCCAGGTGCTGGCCGTGATCAGCAGCCCGACGGTGTCCGAGCAACGCGCCGCGCTGCAGGCTGCACAGGCCCGCCACCAGCTCGCCCGCTCGACCTACGAGCGCGAGAAGACGCTGTGGGAAGAGAAGATCTCGCCGCAGCAGGATGTGCTGCAGGCCGGGAACGCACTGCGCGAGGCCGAGATCGCCGTCGACAACGCCCGCCAGAAACTGCAGGCCGTCGGTGCCGGGGGCACCGGCCATGGCACGGGCAACCTGAACCGCTTCGAGCTGCGCGCCCCGTTCGACGGCACGGTCGTCGAGAAGCACATCGCACTCGGCGAGCAGGTGAAAGAAGACGCCCAGGTCTTCACCCTCTCCGACCTGCGCACGGTCTGGGCCCGGGTCGACGTGCCGGCCAACGCGCTCCCCCAGCTGCGCGTGGGCAGCCAGGTCGCGGTCCGCGCGTCCGCGTTCGACCAGGTCGCGAACGGCAGCATCGCGTGGGTCGGCCCGCTGCTCGGTGAACAGACCCGCACAGCACAAGCGCGCGTGGTGATGGACAACCCGGGCTCGCTGTGGCGGCCCGGGCTGTTCGTGAACGTCGAGATGACGGCGAGCGAGGCGACGCTGCCCGTCACCGTGTCGGTGGACGCGGTCCAGACGCTGGGCAAGGGGGCGGCGACGGAGTCCGTGGTGTTCGTGCAGACCGCCGCGGGCTTCGTCGCGCAACCGGTGCAGACCGGCCGCAGCGACGGCCAGCGCGTCGAGATCACGAAGGGACTGCAGCCGGGTGCGCGCCATGCCGCCACCGGCAGCTTCGTCCTCAAGTCCGAGGCCGGCAAGGCATCGGCCACCCACGCACACTGAGAGGCCGATCCATGTTCGAACGCATCATCCGCTTCGCCATCGAGCACCGATGGCTGGTGCTGCTGGCCGTCTTCGGCATGGCGGCGCTGGGCGTCTTCAGCTACCAGAAGCTGCCCATCGACGCCGTGCCCGACATCACCAACGTGCAGGTGCAGATCAACACCGGCGCGCCCGGCTACTCGCCGCTCGAAGCCGAGCAGCGCGTCACCTTCCCGATCGAGACGGCGATGGCCGGCCTGCCCGGCCTGCAGCAGACGCGCTCGCTGTCGCGCTACGGCCTGTCGCAGGTGACCGTGATCTTCCAGGACGGCACCGACCTCTACTTTGCGCGGCAACTCGTCAACGAGCGGATCCAGGCCGCGCGCGACCAGCTGCCCGCCGGGGTGGCACCGGCGATCGGTCCGATCTCCACCGGCCTCGGCGAGATCTACCAGTGGACGGTCGAGGCGCAGGACGGCACGCGCAAGCCGGACGGCGAGCCGTACACGCCGACCGACCTGCGCGAGATCCAGGACTGGATCATCAAGCCGCAGCTGCGCACCGTGCCGGGCGTGACCGAGATCAACTCGATCGGCGGGTTCGCGAAGGCGTACCAGGTCGCACCGGACCCGAGCCAGCTGCTGGCCCACGGGCTGACGCTGGCCGACGTGGTCGGCGCGCTGGAGCGCAACAACGCCAACGTCGGCGCCGGCTACATCGAGCGGCGCGGCGAGCAGTACCTGATCCGCGCACCCGGCCAGCTGGGCTCGATGGACGACATCCGCAACGTGGTGCTGCGCAACGAGGCCGGCGTGCCGGTGCGCATCCGCGACGTGGCGAGCGTCGAGATCGGGCGCGAGCTGCGCACCGGCGCCGCCACCGACAACGGCCGCGAGGTGGTGCTCGGCACCGTCTTCATGCTGATCGGCGAGAACAGCCGCACCGTCTCGCAGGCGGTGGACCGGCGCATGGCCGAGATCAACCGCAACCTGCCGGCCGGCGTGCACGCGACCACGGTCTACGACCGCACGGTGCTGGTCGACAAGGCGATCGCCACCGTCAAGCGGAACCTGCTGGAAGGCGCGGTGCTGGTGATCGCGGTCCTGTTCCTGTTCCTCGGCAACATCCGCGCGGCGGTGCTGACGGCGATGGTGATCCCGCTGGCCATGCTGTTCACCTTCACGGGCATGGTGCAGCAGAAGGTCAGCGCCAACCTGATGAGCCTCGGGGCGCTGGACTTCGGGATCATCATCGACGGCGCGGTCGTCATCGTCGAGAACTGCGTGCGCCGCCTGGCCCATGCGCAGGCGCACCACGGCCGGCCGCTGACCCGCGCCGAGCGCTTCCACGAGGTGTTCCTCGCGTCGCAGGAGGCGCGGCGGCCACTGCTCTTCGGGCAGCTGATCATCATGATCGTCTACCTGCCGATCTTCGCGCTGGCCGGCGTCGAGGGGAAGATGTTCCACCCGATGGCGTTCACCGTCGTGATCGCGCTGGTCGGCGCGATGATCCTGTCGGTGACCTTCGTGCCGGCGGCGGTGGCGCTCTTCATCGGCGACAAGGTGGCCGAGACGGAGAACCGGCTGATGGGCTGGGCGCGGCGCGCCTACGAGCCGCTGCTGCGGCGGGCGATGGCCGCGAAGCCGCTGGTGCTGACCTGCGCCGGCGTGGCGGTGCTGCTGTCGGGCCTGCTCGCGACGCGGCTGGGCAGCGAGTTCGTGCCGAGCCTCGACGAGGGCGATTTCGCGATCCAGGCGCTGCGCATCCCGGGCACCAGCCTGTCGCAATCGGTCGCGATGCAGCAGCAGCTGGAACGCACGTTGAAGGCGAAGTTCCCGGAGATCGAGCGGGTGTTCGCCCGCACCGGCACGGCCGAGATCGCCGCCGATCCGATGCCGCCCAACATCTCCGACAGCTACGTGATGCTCAAGCCGATGGACGACTGGCCGCAACCGCGCAGGACGCGCGACGAGCTGGTCGCGGCGGTGAAGGCCGAGGTGGCCGGGCTGCCGGGGCAGAACTATGAGTTCTCGCAGCCGATCCAGCTGCGCTTCAACGAGCTGATCTCGGGGGTGCGGGCGGACGTGGCCGTCAAGGTGTTCGGCGACGACATGGCGGTGCTCGACGCCACCGCGGCCCGCGTCGCCAGCACGTTGCAAGGCATCCCGGGTGCCGCGGAAGTGAACGTCGAGCAGACCGGCGGCCTGCCGATGCTCACCGTGCAGATCGATCGCGAGAAGACGGCGCGCCACGGCCTGAACGTGCAGGACGTGCAGGACACGCTGGCCACCGCGATCGGCGGGCGCGAGGCCGGCACCTTGTTCGAGGGCGACCGGCGCTTCGACATCCTGGTGCGCCTGCCCGAGCACCTGCGCTCCGACCAGGAGGCCATCCGCCGCCTGCCGATCGCGCTGCCGAAGGGGACTGGCAACGCGCAGCGCTTCATCCCGCTGAGCGAGGTGGCCACGCTGTCGCTGGCGCCGGGCCCGAACCAGGTCAGCCGCGAAGACGGCAAGCGGCGCATCGTGGTCAGCGCCAACGTGCGCGAGCGCGACCTCGGCAGCTTCGTCGCGGAGGCCGCGCAGGCCATCGGCCAGCAGGTGAAGCTGCCGAGCGGCTACTGGATGACCTGGGGCGGCCAGTTCGAGAATTTGCAGTCCGCGACGAAGCGGCTGCAGGTGGTGGTACCGGTCTCGCTGCTGCTGGTGTTCACGCTGCTGTTCGCGATGTTCGGCAACATCAAGGACGGCCTGCTGGTGTTCACCGTCATTCCGTTCGCGCTGACCGGCGGCATCGTCGCGCTGTGGATGCGAGGCATCCCGCTGTCGATCTCCGCGGCGATCGGCTTCATTGCGCTGTCGGGCGTCGCGGTGCTGAACGGCCTGGTGATGCTGTCGTTCATCCGCAACCTGCGCGAGCGCGGCCAGCCGCTGGATTCAGCCATCCACGAAGGGGCGCTGACGCGCCTGCGCCCGGTGCTGATGACGGCGCTGGTGGCCTCGCTCGGCTTCGTGCCGATGGCGCTCGCGACCGGCACCGGGGCCGAGGTGCAGCGGCCGCTCGCCACGGTGGTGATCGGCGGGATCCTGTCGTCGACGGCGCTGACGCTGCTGGTGCTGCCAGTGCTGTACCGGCTGGCGCACCGGCGGGATGAGGCGGGGGGATGAGGTCAGGCTTGCGTCGTGCCCGCCTGTGACTCGGTCGCCGGCACGGCGATGCCCAGGGCCAATGCCGTGCTCAGGAACCACAGGATCTCGAAGGCCGAGAGCCGGCCCGCCGCGGCCGCTTCGCCAACGCCCATGGCGCGCTGCGTCCAGGCGGTCACCAGCCGCGGCGTGCTCGGGCGCGCAAGGGCCGCAGGCTCGAGCGGGCGTATGAGCTGGTAGCGGCCATTGATGGTGCGGGGCGAGACGCCCTGGTCGATGAGGACGTGCGTCAGGCCCCACAGCAAGGTCGACAGCCGCAAGGTGTGGGTCGCACCCGGCCACGAAACGGCGTCGGGCGCGCGCTGCGGGTCGGCCACATGCAACGGCCGCGCCAGCAACTCGGCCTGCGGCAGCGAGCTCGTGATGTCACCCGTGCGGAAGTCGACGACCAGGCCGTGCCCGTCACCCACGCCGAACAGCGTTCGTCGACGCTCGCCGGCGAGCAGTGCCCCGACCAGCAGGTCCCGCAATGCGTACAGCGCCATGCGGGCATGCTCGCGCTGCACGGCGCCGCGCGCCAGCTCGTACAGCGCTGCGGCGGCTTCGAGCACATCGGTCATCTCGCTGACCCGCAGCGGCGAGGCCACCGACAGGCCGCGCGGCGAGTCGGCCGGCGTCGCGCCGCGTGGCGTGAGCCGCACCAGCACCCGCGGTGGCGAGACATACTGCGACCAGTCGTGCGGCACGAAGAGCGTGGTGCAGGCAGTGGCGTCTTCCACCCAGCGCAGGCGCAGGCCGGCCTGGCCGTCGAGCATGCGCGTCATCGAGACCAGCACGGCACGATCGCGTGCCTCGAGGCCCAGTGCGGCGATGTCGAGCGCACGCCCCGGCGGCGATGCGCTCGCAGGGGAGGGGCCGGCAGCAAGGGGGCCGAGGGGTTCGGATTGTTCGGGCATCGGGYGGGTCGAGCGCTCGCAGAGTGCATCGACGGCCAGTCTAGCGACTCGGCTGATGTTCTGCGCTGAAGACCTCCTGAGCGCCTGGGCCAGCCGCTCGACCCATGACGCACGTTCAACGACACTGCACAGGATCACTTGTCCGCTCGCTGCGACGAAGCAGACAGTGCGAGGCGTCGACGGCAATGCAGCGAAGCGCAGAGGCACTTGGGCAGCTGAGACCTCCTCGATCGGGCTCAGTTGAACGTCTGCTCTCACGAGCTGCGAAGGTGAGCTATCGACCCAAAGCGGAAGTTGGCACGGGCTGAGCAAGGCTCCGGAAAGCGGCCGTTCAACGTTTGACATGAGGGGCGCTGACCGGTTCGCCGGGCAGCGTCCTCTCGATGAAAGGGTTAGGCCTCACGATAAAGCGAGGTGCAAGGATGCAAAAGACGAGGATGGCAAGAAGGGGACCAAATGTTTTGTATTGAGTCCAGACGGTCAACGGCGTGGCGAATGCCACGCATGTGTTCACGATTCCCAACAGCACGTACAGACCGCAAAGAGCCCAACTGAATCTACGCCAGCTGCTTGGCAACAAACCTAGCCTGTGACCCCAAACAAGGAAAGGAAGCCCAGGGCGGAATAATTGCAATGAAACCGCGACTGCAGCGGCGACGAAGATGAAAATTAGGGTGGGCTTCATCATCACAAGTGTGATGCTCTCCGTTTGACCAGAGAAGCTGAGCGTGAGTGCTACAGGCACCATAAGGATGATTTGAAACACGATGATTCGCCAGAAGAGGGACGCGCTGAGCTTGAGACCATAGTCCGTCCTCAAGGCGCTCTCGCCGATGTCTTCCAAAGCCGCTTCAGGCGGTGCGTATGGATTGCTTCCGGTCATGCGATTCGGTCTCCGCTTTGAGGCCTAGCGTTTGAAATGAGAGGCGAAGCCCGGCCTGCGAGCGGCGTCCTGTCTATTGGTTGGGCGCCGCTTGGGGGGTAGTGCTGGGAGTTTTTACTTGGCTTCTGCATAGTTGAACGCCTTAGAGAACAGGACTTCGCAGATGGAGTTCATGAACCATTCTCTCCTGCGCTGTGAGTCTTGGCGGTGGGGAGGATGCGTGCGAGCGGTCATCGGTGACCGACGGCTCCTGGCCGACTGTCGACTTTCAAGAAATCTGTCTCCGCTTGTGGCCACACTCGAGCTGGACGCCGCCCTGCATGACCTTGAAATCGGCTGCGTCGTTGCAGTACACCTGTGAACAGTCGGCCCATTCGACAACTTCAAATGACGGCTGAACGCTTTCGCTCATGGCGAGAATCTCCAAACTCTCACCAGGGAGGAGTGTGAAGTCTTCGCCCCACGGTTCTACCGCGACGACGTGTGGCTTGGCCTGGCGATTGCAAAACGAGAACGTTGAAATCAGTGTTGTCATAGTTCTTGTCCGCTTCCCGAAAGCTGTCGCCCGCGACTGACTGCAAGTGGCCGGGTGGAGGCATTCGATCATGCGGCGCACACCCGACGAAGCCCTGGTGCCCACGTCGACGAAGGATGGGGGGGCGTCATCTTTCCTCCAGATACTGACCCAATCCAATCTGATCTATCGGTTCTTTGTGACGGGCCGCGAGTTCTGCCGGCCCAAGAACTCGACACTTGTTTGCGCTGCCGTCTTGCGAAGGGGCAATGCAGATCGTCAGCGACTTTAGGGCGCCACGTTCTTCAACGGCCACGATCTCCCTGAGGCTGGGACCCATGAAGCAGTTCTCGCCGAATACGGCGCCGCGAATGAGCGTCGTTCGATTTCGATACAGGACTATGTCGACGGTTGGCATTGCTCCGCAGCGGCGTTCTGAATAGGGGCCTCGTACGGCCTTGACGACGTAGCGTGCCTTCCGCATCTCGCATTGCACTGGAAATTCCGAAAGGGAGTTTTGGCCTTGGTCACTGTCGGGAATGTATCGAACTGAGAAAACTCCCTCTTCGGGGGAGCAAGTAAAGGCGGCGATGTCCTGAGCCCAAGACGCTTGGCCAAGCAGCTGACGTGGTCCAATTCTGATGGACACCTCGATGGGAGATTTTCCCGCAGAGGACGAGAAGAGCATGACCGAGAAGAAGAGAGCCCGCCGGGCATTTGATGCGGCGTTCAAGCTGCAAGTGGTTCGCATGGTGCGAGACCAGGGATTGAGCGTCGGGCAGGTGTGCCGCGACATGAACTTGACGGACAGTGGCGTGCGCCGCTGGCTCGAGCAGTTCGAC
>NZ_JBFUGW010000022.1:0-41000 GCF_056402735.1 Rhizobacter sp. P3_C12 | reverse complement strand
GGCAGGCTGTGGGGCGACTTCTGGGGCGACGGAGAAGATTGGTTTCGGGGGTGGCGCGCGCCAGCGCGCTTCGTAGACATACTCATCGGCTGTGTTTGACCACAACGAACGAAGTGAGTGACGGGAGTTTGCCGATGCACCCCCGAAGCCGATCTTCTTCGTGCAGTCGGCCCGCCAGGGCCGACCGCTCCAGCTGAGCCCCCACAGCCTGCCCCCGGCCGCCCCGCCCACGCGCCGGAAACAAAAGCGTCAACCCTGTGCGCCGTCGACCCGCACCCCATGCAGATCCCGCACGCTGCGCTGCCCCGTGGCCCCATGCGCGCCAGCCCGGTCCAGCAGCAGCGCCTGCAGCCCGGCCGCCATCGCGCCCTCGTAGTCGAGCGTCGGCGAATCGCCGACCATCAGGCACTCGCCCGGCGCCATGCCCAGGTGCCCGGCAACCCGCAGGTAGGCCTGCGGATGCGGCTTGCTGACGCCAGCCTCCTCGCCGATCGCGACATGGTCCACCGCGTCGCCCAACCCGGTCGCGGCCAGCTTGCGGCGCTGCCCGTCGGCCGGGCCGTTGGTCAGGATGGCCAGCCGCAGGCCGTCGCGGCGCAGGCGCTCGAGCGTCGGCCACGCATCGTCGTACAGCTTCGGGCTGTCGTTCACGCAGTCCATGAACACGCGGTTCAGCTGCGCCACCAGCCCCTCGCGCGGCACCAGGCCGAGGCGGTCGAACGGGTCGGCAAAACGCCGCATCCGGTACTCCTGGCGCGTCAGCCGGCCCTGCTCGAACTGGACGAACAACGGCCGGTCGACCTCGCCGCAGGCCTGCAGGAACGGCGCCGCGGCAATGCCTTCGTCGACCAGCACCTCGGCGAGCAACCCGTGCGCGACCAGGCGCGTCGACGCGAAGTCGATCAGCGTGTCGTCCAGGTCGAAGATCACCAGCTTCGTCCGCTCTGTCGTCATCTTGATTCGCCCTCGATTCGCCCCGGATCGTCCCAGACCGGCCGCAGGCCGATCGTCGTCGTGCCCAGGCGCCCCCACTTGCCGCGGCTCGCGCGGATCCGCAGGTGGCCCGCATCCTTGCTCCACGCCCCGCCCTTCACCACCCGCTCCATCGGCTGGCCGGCATCGCGGTCGTGCAGGTCCTGGCACCACTCGCCCAGGTTGCCGGCCAGGTCGAACAGCCCGAGCTCCGACGGCGGAAAACTGCCGACCACGCTGGTGCCGCCGAAATGCTCGTCGAAATTCGCCAACACCGGGCTCGGCGGCGCATCCCCCCACGGGTAGACCCGCAGCGGATCGTTGTTCGATGCCACCGCCTCCCACTCCGCCGCCCACGGCAGGCGGGCCCCCAGGTGCGCGCAGATCAGGCCGGCCGCCGCCCAGTTCAGTCCGAAGACGGGATGCTCGTCCAGCGCGGGGCGGCAATGCCAGCCGACCCCGTCGCGGTCGAAGGCCAGCGGGTTGCGCGGGTTGCAGACGTTGACGAACCGGTAGCCCTCGCCGGTCTCGGGCGGCATCTGCATCTCGTTGAGGATCTCGGCGGCCACGCGGCAGGTCAGCAGCGTGCGGGCGACGCGCAGGCGCCGCCCCGCCAGCGGGCCGGATGCCACCGTGAAGCCGACCGCGTCGTTGAGGTACTGCTCGATCATCGTGCTTGTGTTCTCACCGCCTCCTGCACCTCGTCGATCAGCGCCAGCTGCGCCTCGCCCAGGTGTTCCCGCCAGCCATTCTCCACGTCATCCAGCGACCGGTACGACGAGAACAGCCCGCCGCGCGTCTCGGCCTGCCGCGTCTGGATGAAGGCCGCGGCATCGCCGGCCGCCTCGGCGCCGAGGAAGGACACCAGCTCCCCCACCACCCGTGCCGGCTCGCGCGAAATGTCGGCCAGCTCCACGCTCAGGTGCTCGAAGTGATGCAGGCAGCGCCGCGCGAGCTCGTAGCGCAGCGCCACGCTCATCGCGACCACCTCGGTCGTGCGCATCGCCGTATCGGCGCGCGCGACCCGGCTCACATAACCCGGAACCTCGCGCATGAACGCGCCGGTGACGAGCTCGGAGTAGCTCCACAGCGTCGTCAGCTTGCTGCGCAGCACCGACGAGACGATGGCCCGCGGATCGCGCCGCAGGAAGATCACGCGCAGCTCCGGCAGGAAGGCCTTCAACCAGCCGAGCTTGCCGAACAGGCAGGTGTCCTTGAAGCCGATCACGCGGCCGCGGCGCGATTGCCCGAGGTAGTCCTTCAGCTCCAGCAGGAAACTGCGCACCGTCTCGTCGTCGCGCAGGCTGGCGTGCAGCAGCGCGGGGTCGTGGTCGTCGGCGCCCCACGGCACCAGGTCGTGCTCGCGGAAGAAGCGCGTGTGCATCGACAGCGGCTCGTTCAGGCATTCGATGCCGGCGCAGGATTGCAGAACGTCGTTCAGGAAGTTCGAGCCCGAACGGTGGTGCGCCATCACGAGGAATGGGGGGCGTCTGTCCGATGGCCGCTGCTCCGATTGCTGCGGTTCTCCGTGAACTACCGGCGTGCGCGCCATCGAATCCCTATTGCAACTATTGTTCTTCAATCGTACGCTTGGCTCGAATTGCACTGCAATCCTCAGTGTGAGGGGAGGGGCTGATGAACTCACCAGAAGTTGCAGCGCCATCGAAAGGCATGGGCCGCCTGCCGCTGGTGATTGCCGCCGTCGCGCTGGCCGTGGGCCTCGTGACCGTGTCGATGACCTGGCGATACCGCACGACGCAGGCACATCGCCCGGCCGCGATGGCCGTTCGCCTCGCGCTGTCCAGCACGCCGCACGCCGCGTTGCTGATGCTGGCGGCCGAGAAGGATTATCTGCGCGACGAAGGCCTCGACGTCAGCATCGTGCCGGTCAGCCACGGCAAGATGGCGCTCGACCTGCTCGGGCGCGGCGAGGTCGACCTCGCCACGGCGGCCGAGGTGCCCTTCGTCACCGCGGTGCTCGACGGCCAGCCGATGAGCATCCTCGCGAGCATGCTGAACGTCTCCGACGAGATGGCGGTGGTCGCGCGGCGCGATCGCGGCATCGCGGCACCGGCCGACCTGGTCGGCAAGCGCGTCGGCGTGCCGCGCGGCACCAGCGCCGACTACTTCCTGTCGGCCCTGCTGATCCGCCACCGGTTGCCGCGCAATGGCGTGACGCTGGTCGACCTGCCGCCCGGCCGCCTCGCCGACGAGCTGGCGCGCGGCCGCATCGATGCCGCCTCCACCTGGCAGCCGGTGCGCCGCGATGCGGAATCGGCGCTCGGCGCGCAAGGCATCACGTTCACCGCGCCGGCCGCCTACACCGTGAGCCACGTGGTGGTGGGCCGCAGCGATTACCTGCGCGAACATGCCGAGATGTCGCGCCGATTCGTGCGCGCGCTGCTGAAGGCCGAGCGCTTCAACCGGCTGCATGCGGACGAGTCGCTGGCCATCGTCGCGCGCCGCCTCAAGGTGGAACCCGCCACGCTGCAGCCGGGCTGGAAGTCGCTCGCCTTCCGCGTGAACCTGCTGCAGTCACAACTGGTCACACTGGAAGATGAAGCCGACTGGACCGTCACCGGCGCCGCCGCCGCGTCGGCACCGACGCCCAATTTCCTGCCCCACCTCTACCTCGATGCCTTGCTCGAGGAGCAACCCGACCGCGTCACCGTGGCGCACTAGATGACGCAAACCGAATGAAGATCAGTGCGAAGGGCTGGCTCGCCACGACCACGGGCCTGGGCACGATCGCCCTGCTCGCCGTGATGATCTGGTGGGCCAACGGCGAGGTCGAGACGGCCGACCAGCAGCGCCGGCGCATGTCGGATGTGGCCCGCGTGCTGAACGATCTGCGGCTCGTCACCTTCGAGTACGTGCTGTACCGGAACCAGCGCGCCTACGAACAGGAGCGCCAGGTGGCCGAGCGGCTCGAGCACGCACTGGCAGAGCCGATCTTCGCCGAGCCGGAGCCCCTGGAAATCCTCGCCGACCTGCGCCGGCGCAGCACCGAGACGCGCCAGCTGTTCGAGGAGCTGCAGGCCAACAGCAACCAGCGTACCGTCGACGAGAACACGCAGAGGCTCTATGAGGAGCTGATCTCGCGCAAGCTGCTGGTGCTGCACCAGGAGAGCCTGGTCGATACCTTTCGCCTGCTGGATTTCTCCAATGCGCGCATCGCGTGGGCGCAGCACCGGGTGGTCATCGTGATCGTGGTGGGGCTGGCGCTGATCGCGCTCGCCACGATCGCGGCCGGCTGGCTGATCCACCGCGGCGTGCTGGTGCCGATCCAGCGCCTGCAGCAGGCCACGCGCGAGGTCGCGTCCGGCAACTGGGCGTTCCGGCTCGACATCGGCGGCCACGACGAGATCGGCGAGATGTCGCGCAACTTCGATGCGATGACCACCACGCTGCGCAACTCGTTCGTGCAGATCGAGCGCAGCAACCAGGAGCTGGCGGCGCTCAACCACGAGATCGAGTCGTTCAGCTACTCGGTGTCGCACGACCTGCGGGCGCCGCTGCGCAGCATGGACGGCTTCTCGCTCGCGCTGCTCGAGGACTACGGCGACCGCCTCGACGACGAAGGCCGCGAACACCTCTCTCGCATCCGTGCCGCGAGCCAGCGCATGGGCCGGCTGATCGACGAGCTGCTCGGGCTGTCGCGGGTCACGCGCACCGAACTGGTGCTGCGCAACGTCGACCTCGGCGCGATGGCCCGCGACATCGCGAGTTCGATGCAGAAGATGCACGCGGAGCGCGCCATGCGCTGGGAGATCGACGAGGGCCTGACGGTGCATGCCGACAAGTCGCTGATGCAGATCGCGATGCAGAACCTGCTGGAGAACGCGTGGAAGTTCACGTCGAAGACCGCCGATGCGGTGATCCGCGTCGGCAGCACCGTGAAGGACGGCCGCCCGGTGTGCTTTGTCGGCGACAACGGCGTAGGCTTCGACATGACCTACGCCGACCGCCTGTTCGGTGCCTTCCAGCGCCTGCACCATGAGACCGAGTTCCCGGGCACCGGCATCGGCCTGGCGATCGTCCACCGCATCCTGCGGCGCCATGACGGCAGCATCTGGGCCGAGGCCCGGCCCGGCCAGGGCGCCACCTTCTACTTCCACCTCCCTGGAGCCCCGCGATGAGTGAACAGAAGGCCATCCTGCTGGTCGAGGACAACGACGACGACGTCGCGCTGACGCTGCGCGCCTTCAAGCGCAGCCACCTGATGAACCCGATCGACGTCGCGCGCGACGGCGTCCAGGCGCTCGACTACCTGTTCGCGCGCAACGCGCACGAGCACCGCGCGTCGCAACCGCTGCCCGCGCTGGTGATCCTCGACCTGAAGCTGCCGCGGCTCGACGGCCTGGGCGTGCTGAAGGCGATCCGCGCCGAGGAGCGCACGCGCCTGCTGCCGGTGGTGATCCTGACCTCGTCGAAGGAGGAGCAGGACCTGGTGTCGGGCTACTCGCTCGGCGCCAACAGCTATGTGCGCAAGCCGGTCGATTTCGTCGAGTTCATCGAGGCGGCGAAGGTGCTCGGCTTCTACTGGCTGATGATCAACCAGTTGCCGCCGGACCGTTCGCACGCCTGAGCCGAAGTTTCGAGGCCCCCGCACGATGAGCATGCCGGTCAACATCCTGGTGGTGGAGGATTCCGAGGACGACGCCCGGCTGGTTGCCCGCGTGCTGAGCCGCGGCGGCTTCGCCCCCACCTGCAGGCGCGTGCAGAGCCTGGCCGCGTTGCAGGAGGCCTTCGACCAGCAGCGCTGGGACGCCGTGCTGTCGGACTTCCGCATGCCGCAGTTCAGCGGCATCGAGGCGCTGCAGGCCTTCCGCTCGCGCGACCTCGACATCCCGTTCATCTTCGTCTCGGGGACCATCGGCGAGGAGATCGCGGTCGAGGCGATGAAGGCCGGTGCGAGCGACTACGTGATGAAGCAGAACCTCGCGCGGCTCGCCCCGGTGCTCAAGCGCGAGCTGGCGCAGGCGGTGATCCGCGCCGAGCACCGCCAGGCGCAGCGCGACCTGGAGCTCAGCCGCGACCGCTACATGGATCTCTACGAGCTGGCGCCGGTGGGCTACCTGACGCTCGGCGCCGATGGCCGCATCGAGCAGCTGAACCTGAACGGTGCCGACATGCTGGGCCTGCGCCGCGATGCCTCGGCCGGCCTGCAGTTCGCCGACTTCGTCAACCCGGTGGAGCGCGAGCGCTGGGCGGCGCATTTCGAGCGCGTGCTGCAGGAGGGCACTCGCCAGCGCCTGGAGCTGGCGCTGCAGCGCCCCGATGCCGACGCGCTGCACGTGCAGCTCGACTGCATGCGCGTGGGCGGCCTGGGAGCGGACACGCCGAGCATCCGCGTCGCGATCACCGACATCCACGAGCGCAAGGAGGCCGAGTCGGAGTTGATCCGCTACGAGGCCCAGCTGCGCCATTCGCAGAAGATGGAGTCGATCGGCACGCTGGCCGGCGGCATCGCGCACGACTTCAACAACATCGTCGGCGCGATCCTCGGCAACTCGGCGCTGGCGCTGGAGGCCGTCGGTGCCGACCACCCGGCCGGTGCGCTGCTGCGCGAGGTGCACAAGGCCAGCCTGCGCGCCCGCATGCTGGTGCGGCAGATCCTCACCTTCAGCCGTCGCGAGCCGCAGGAGCTGCAGACGCAGTCGCTGCGGCCGGTGGTCGACGAGACGCACCAGCTGCTGCGCGCCACGCTGCCGGCCGGCGTCGAGCTGCAGACGCGCATCGCCGACGACGTGCCGCAGGTGCAGGCCGATGCCACGCAGGTGCAGCAGGTGCTGATGAACCTCTGCACGAACGCCTGGCATGCGCTGCGCGGCGGTGTCGGCCGCATCTGCATCGGGCTCGACGGCGTGGAGCTGGACCCGGCGACCTGCCAGCGCCTCGGCGGCCTGCGCCCGGGCCGCCATGCGCACCTGTGGGTCAGCGACGACGGCGCCGGCATGGACAACGCGACCCGCGAGCGCATCTTCGAGCCGTTCTTCACCACCAAGCCGGTCGGCCAGGGCACGGGCCTCGGGCTGTCGGTGGCGCACGGCATCGTCGTCGCGCACCACGGCGCCATCGCGGTCGACAGCGAGCCGGGGGTCGGCACCACGCTGCACCTGTACCTGCCGGTGGCCGACACGGCCGGGGCCGCGGCGCGCGCGCCGCGCGTCCAGCAAACCTCGGCAGGCCATGGCGAGCGCGTGTTCTACGTCGACGACGACGAGACGATGGTCATCATGGTCGAGCGCCTGCTGGCGCGCGCGGGCTACCGCGTGCGCACGTTCACCGAGGCGGCGCAGGCCATCGCCCAGGTGCGCGAGCACCCGCGCGAGGTCGACCTGCTGGTGACCGACTACAACATGCCCGGCAACTCGGGCATCGAGCTGGCGCGCGAGCTGGCGCGCATCCGGCCCGACCTGCCGGTGGTGCTCAGCTCGGGCTACATCACCGACGAGCTGCGGGCCGAGGCCCGCGCGGTGGGCGTGCGCGGGCTGCTCGAGAAGGAGAACACCTTCGAGGAGCTGGGCGCGCTGATCGCCCGCATCCTGGCCGGCCCGCCGGACGCCCTCAGGGCAGGCGAGCCAGGCGCTGCCTGAGCAGTTCGCGCAGCGCGCCGGCATCGACCGACGTGAACACGTCGACCGGCGTGCCGAAATCGTCACGGGCCAGCGCGATGCGCTTCGCCGACAGGTGGCCTTCGGTGAGGCCGGGCCGCCAGTCGACCTCGACCCGGCAGCGCTCGGAAGCGAACAGCTCCGGCGCGATCAGCCAGGCCACCGGGCAGGTGTCGTGCAGCAGCGGCCTGTCGCGGCGGAAACCGCGGATCAGGTCGCGCGCGACCGGGCCGCAGCGGTTGCCGAGCGCGCCCAGCGACTCGACCCAGTCGGCCGGCATCGCCGCCTGGCGCGTCACGTCGAGCCCGAACAGCAGCACCGGCGCGCCACTGCCGAGCACGGTCTGCGCGGCCAGCGCATCGGCGTGGAAGTTGAACTCGGCGGCCGGCGTGATGTTGCCGTCGCAGAACGCGGCACCACCCATCACGAGCACGCGCTTCGCGCGCTGCAGCAGGCCGGGGCGCTTGATCTCGGCCAGCGCCAGGTTCGTGAGCGGCCCGATCGCCACCAGCGTCAGGCTGCCGGCCGGCTCGCGCAGCAGCGCCTGCTCGATCACGTCGACCGCGTGCTGCGTGGTGGCGGAGCGGCTGCGCGGCAGCTCGACGCCGCCCAGGCCGTCCTCGCCGTGGACGGTGTTGGTGCGGGCCCGCGGCATCGTCAGCGCGTGGCTGCAGCCGGCGTGCACGGGCACGTCGTGCCGGCCCGCCAAATCGAGCACGCGGCAGGCGTTGTCGGCGGTCATCTCGACCGTGCGGTTGCCCGCCACGGTGGTGACGCCGGTCAGGTCCAGTTCCGGCGCGCCGGCCGCCAGCAGCAGCGCGAGGGCATCGTCGATGCCGGGGTCGCAATCGATGAGGATCGGCGTCGGGGTGTTCATGGCGGTCATTGTGCAGCGGCGGCAGCACGCAGTTGCGGCGCGACGAACTGCGGCATCACCTGCGCGGCGCTTCAGCGCTCCTTCACATAGGCCCGGCCGAGCGCGCGCGGCGCCTCGGCCCGGCCGAAGAAGCCGGCCAGCAGCACCACCGTCAGCAGGTAGGGCAGCGCCTGGATCAGCTCGACCGGCACGCTGCCGAGGCCAGGCAGCTCGACCCCCTGCAGCCGGATCGCGACCGCATCGAGAAAACCGAACAGCAGGCAGGCGACGGCCGCGCGCAGCGGGTGCCATTTGCCGAACACCATCGCGGCCAGCGCCATGAAGCCGCGGCCGGCCGTCATGCCGGGCGTGAACGACGCGTTCTGCGCCAGCGCCAGGTAGCCGCCCGCCGCACCGCACAGCGCGCCGGCCAGCAGCACCGCGCCGTAGCGCAGCGCGCCGACCGAGATGCCGGCCGCATCGACCATCGCCGGGTTCTCGCCGACCGCGCGCAGCCGCAGCCCGAAGCGCGTGCGGTACAGCAGCCACCACGAGGCCGGCACCAGCGCCACGGTGACCCACACCAGCAGGTTGTGGCGCAGCACGCCCTCGGCCAGCAGCGGGCCGACGACGGGCCAGCCCTGCACCGCGTTCGCGGCGCCGGGGAACAGCGCCATGAAGCGGCTGGCATCGCCGATGTTCGGCGTGCGCCCGCCCTGGTGGAACCACACCAGGCCGAGCACCACGGTGAGGCCGGCGGCGATCACGTTCAATGCCACGCTGGAGACGATCTGGTCGCCGCGGTGCGTGACGCAGGCCCAGGCGTGCACCAGCGCGAGCAGCGTCGACACCGCGATCGCGCCCGCCATCGCCGGCCACGCCGGCCAGCCGATCGCGCCCAGGCAGGCGGCGGCGAACGCGGCCGCGAGCATCTTGCCCTCGAGACCGATGTCGATCACGCCGGCGCGCTCGCTGAACACACCGGCCAGCGCGCAGAGCACCAGCGGCACGGCGATGCGCAGCGTCGCGCCCAGAACCGATGCGACGATCAGCCAGTCATCGGTCATGCCGCGCTCCTCGCCAGCCGCCCATACACCCACGCCACCGGCGGCCGCAGCATCAGCGACAACGCGCCGCAGAACAGCACGACGAAGCCCTGCACCGCCACCGACATGTCGCGCGTGAAGGCCGGCATCTCGAACACCAGCTCCGAGCCGCCCTGCGCCAGCGCGCCGAACAGCAACGCCGACAGCACGATGCCCACCGGATGGTTGCGCCCCATCAACGCGACCGCGATGCCGGTGAAGCCGGCGCCGGCGACGAAATCCAGCAGCAGCTTGTGGTGCACGCCGGCGATCTCGTTGACGCCGACCAGCGCCGCGAGCGCGCCCGACAGGCACATCGCGATCACCGTGAGCCGCCGCGGGTCGATGCCGGCATAGCGCGCCGCATCGCTCGCCAGGCCCACCGCACGCAGCGCATAGCCGAGCCGCGTGTGCCACAGCAGCGCCCACAGGCCCACGCAGGCCAGCAGCGCGAGCCCGAACGCGAGGTTCAGCGGCGTGTCGGGCCACTCGATGCCCATGGCACTGAACATGGCCTGCGCGCTCGGCAGCACCGCGCCCGGCGCGAACAGCCGCGACTCCACCGCCTGGTTGCCCGCCACCTTCACGACGTTGACCAGCAGCCACACCATCAGCGTCGACGCGAGGAAATTGAACATGATCGTCGTGATGACGATGTGGCTGCCGCGCCGCGCCTGCAACCACGCCGGCACGAACGCCCACGCGGCCCCCGCGGCCAGCCCGCCGGCGATCGCCAGCGGCAGCAGCAGGGCCGGGGCGAGCCACGCGTCGCCCGCCAGCAGCACGAGGCCGACGCCCAGCCCGCCGACCGTGCCCTGCCCCTCGGCGCCGATGTTGAAGTGCCCGCAATGGAAGGCCACCGCCACCGCCAGCCCGGTGCAGATGAAGTTGGTCGTGTAGTACAGCGTGTAGCTCCACGCGAGCTCGCTGCCGAACGCGCCCTGCACCAGCAGCTGCACCGCGGTGAACGGGTTCTGCCCGATCGCCCAGACCACCAGGCCGGCGGCGAGCAGCGCCATCGCGACGTTCAGCACCGGCAGCAACAGCACGTCGATCCAGCGCGGCAGCACCGCAGGCACGTGCTTCATGCCGGCACCCCGGTCGCGCGGGCATCGCCCATCAGGCAGCCGAGCCGCGTCTCGTCCGCCTCGTCGCGCGCGACCTCGCCGGTGATGCGCCCGCCGCTCATCACGACGATGCGGTCGGACAGCGCGAGGATCTCGTCCAGCTCGGTCGACACCAGCAGCACCGCGCAGCCGGCATCGCGCAGCCCGACGATGCGGCGGTGGATGTATTCGATCGCGCCGATGTCGACGCCGCGCGTCGGCTGCCCGATCAGCAGCACGCGCGGCGCGCGCCGGAACTCGCGCGCGAGGATCAGCTTCTGCTGGTTGCCGCCGGAGAACTTCGACGACGCGAGCCGCTCGTTGCGCGGCCGCACGTCGAACTCCTCCATCATCTGCCGGCACTGCGTGCGCGCCTGCGCGCCGGCGATGAACGGGCCGCGCTGCAGCGCCGCGTCGTCCACATAGCCGAGCAGCGACGACTCCCAGGCCTCGAAGCCGAGCACCAGCCCGAGGCGGTGGCGGTCTTCCGGCACGTGCGCGATGCCGAGCTCGCGCAGCCGGTGCGGGTTGCCGGGATGGCTGGCGTCGATGTCGACCTGGCCACCGTCTTCGCGTGCGATGCGCAGCCGCCCCTGCTGCAGCGGCTGCAGCGTGCTCAGCAGCGCCAGCAGCTCGCTCTGCCCGTTGCCCGAGACGCCGGCCACGCCGACGATCTCGCCGGCATGCAGGTCGAGCGACACGTCCTGCAAGCGCAGCACGCCACCGGCATCGCGCCAGCTCAGGCCTTGCGCCTGCAACCGCAGCTCGCCGCGCTCGCGCGCGAGACGCGCGCCGGAGCGCTGCACCTGGCGGCCCACCATCAGCTCGGCCAGTTCGGCCTCGCTGGTCTGCGCGGTCTCGCGGTCGGCGACGACGCTGCCGCCGCGCATCACCGTGACGCGGTCGGTCACCGCCAGGATCTCCTTCAGCTTGTGCGTGATCAGCAGCACCGTGACGCCGCGCGCCTTCAGCGTGGCGAGCACGCGGAACAGCGCTTCGGTCTCCTGCGGCGTCAGCACGCCGGTCGGTTCGTCGAGGATCAGGATGCGCGCGCCGCGGAACAGCGCCTTCAGGATCTCGACCCGCTGCAGCACGCCCACCGGCAGCTCGGACACGCGGGCATCCGGGTCGACGACGAGCCCGAACTCCTGCTCCAGCCGCTGCAGCTCGCGGCGCGCCGCGGCCAGGCTCTTCGACAGCGCGAAGCCCTGCTCCGCACCGAGCACCACGTTCTCGAGCACGGTGAAGCGGTCGACCAGCATGAAGTGCTGGTGCACCATGCCGATGCCGTGCGCGATGGCGTCATGCGTGCCGCGCAGCGCGACCGGCTTGCCGTCGATCGCGATGCTGCCCTCGTCGGCCGGGTAGAAGCCGTAGAGGATGCTCATCAGCGTCGACTTGCCGGCACCGTTCTCGCCGACGATGCCGTGCACGCTGCCGCGCTGCACCGCGAGGTTCACGCCGCGGTTGGCGTGCACCGCGCCGAAGGTCTTGTGGATGCCGCTCAGTTCGACGGCGAGGTCGGGGCTCAAGGTGCGCAGTTTCAAGACATCAGTACTTGCAGCCGGCCTCGGGACTGTAGTTCGCAACCGATTGCTTGCCCGACACGATGTCGGCTTCCACCGCGGCGAGCTTCTTCTTCGTGTCGTCGCCCACGAGCTTCGCGTTGTATTGGTCCATCGCGAGGCCGACGCCCTGCTCCTTCAGACCGAGCACGACGAGGCCGGGCTTCCAGCTGCCGTTCTTCGCCGAGCTGACGAGGCCGTAGACCGCGTTGTCGACGCGCTTGAGCATCGACGACAGCATCGTGCCCGGCTGCAGGTGGTTCTGGTTGCTGTCGACGCCGATCGCGAGCTTGCCCTGGTCCTTGGCGGCCTGGTAGACGCCGATGCCGGTGCCGCCGGCGGCCGCGAAGACGACGTCGACGCCGCGCGAGAACTGGGCCTTCGCGAGTTCGCCGCCGCGCGTCGGGTCGCTCCAGGCCGACGGCGTCGTGCCGGTCATGTTGCTGACGACCTCGACCTTCGGGTTCGCGACCTTCGCGCCCTGCTCGTAGCCGCACTGGAAGCGGCGGATCAGCGGCACGTCCATGCCGCCGACGAAGCCGACCTTGCCCGACTTGCTGGTCGTCGCGGCCAGCCAGCCGGCGAGGAACGAGCCTTCCTGGTCCTTGAACAGCACCGATTGCACGTTGGGCTGCTTGACCTCGGAATCGATGATCGCGAAGTGCACCTTCGGAAATTCCTTGGCCACCTTCTCGAGCGCCGACGCATGGCCGAAGCCGACCGCGATCACCGGGTCCGACCCCTTCTGCGCCATGCGGCGCAGCGCCTGCTCGCGCTGGGTGTCGTTGGAGATCTCGAAGTCGAGGTAGGCGGTGCCGGTCTCCTTCTTGAAGCGCTCGATGCCGTTGTAGGCGGCTTCGTTGAACGACTTGTCGAACTTGCCGCCGGCGTCGTAGACGATGGCCGGTTCGRCCTGGGCGGCGATGGCGGTGGCCGCGAAGGCCAGGGTGAAGGCGATGCGCTTCATTCGTGGTGTCCCTGAAAAATGGTGCGGATCATTCTCGCAAGAAGCGTGCACATCAACGGCCATCGCGTGACGGGGAAACCCGTAGCCCGGATGCCAATCCGGGATGTGTCGGACCAACCCCGGACTGGCATCCGGGCTACAGGCGAAATCCGTCAGGCAGCAACTCGCCGGCCGTCGTTTCGCGGCGTGCGCCTGCCAGGTTCGTCAGCAGCACCGGCAATTGCGGGCCGCCAAGCTCGAACATCACCTGCCGGCACGCGCCGCACGGCGAGATCGGGCCCGGGGTGTCGCCGATCACCGCCAGCCGTGCGAAACCGTCGACCGGCACGCCGGCCGCGATCGCGGTGAAGAACGCCGTGCGCTCGGCGCAATTGCACAGGCCGTAGGACGCGTTCTCGACATTGCAGCCGTGGAACACACGGCCGTCGGCGGCCAGCAGCGCGGCACCGACGAAGAACTCGGAGTACGGCGCGTAGGCGGCATCGCGTGCCTGGCGAGCCTCGGCGATCAGGTCATCGTCGGTCATGGGGTCGTCCTGGTGATGTGTTCGGCGATCAGTGGTGTCGGTGCGGGCGCGTGGTCGGTGATTGCGCAGGCGCTGCGCACCGCGGCGATGGCTTCGTCGGCCTCGGCGGCCGTGCGCGCGTGCACCCGGGCGAGCGGCGCGCCCGCTTCTACGCGGGTGCCGATCGGCAGCAGGTCCGACAGGCCGACCGACGGGTCGATGGCGTCGCCGCTGCGGCGCCGCCCGCCGCCGAGCGCGACGACGGCCATGCCGAGCGCACGCGTGTCGACCGTCGTGATGAAGCCTGCGCCGCCCGCCGGCACGTCGCGCACGATCGCGGCCTGCGGCAGCCCGGGGTTCGCAAGCACGTCGGCCGGCCCGCCCAGCCCCGCCACCATGCGCGCGAAGCGTTCGGCCGCCGATCCGCTGTCGAGTGCACGCAGCAGCCGCGCGCGTGCCTCGGCGTCATCGGCCGCCAGCCCGGCCTGCTGCAGCACCGCTGCGCCGAGCGCCATCACCACCTCGTGCAGCCGCACCGGCCGCGCCGTGCCGCGCAGGTAGTCCAGCGCCACCTGCGCCTCCAGCGCATTGCCGGCGGCCGGCGCGAGCGCCTGGTTCATGTCGGTCAGCAACACCTGCGTCGGCAGCCCGGCGCCGCAGCCGACCTCGACCAGGCTGCGCGCCAGCTCGCGCGCGCGCTCGATGTCCTGCATGAAGGCGCCGTTGCCGAACTTCACGTCGAGCACCAGCGCGCCCAGCCCGGCGGCCAGCTTCTTCGACAGGATCGAGGCGGTGATCAGCGGCACCGATTCGACGGTGGCCGTCACGTCGCGCACCGCGTAGAAGCGGCGGTCGGCCGGCGCGAGCGCATCCCCCGCACCGACGATCGCGACACCCGCCTCGCGCACGACGCGCCGCAGCTGCTCGACCGACACGCCCGCCCGGTAGCCGGGGATCGCCTCCAGCTTGTCGAGCGTGCCGCCGGTATGGCCCAGGCCGCGGCCGGAGATCATCGGCACGAAGCCGCCGCAGGCCGCCAGCATCGGGCCGAGCATCAGCGACACGGTGTCGCCGACGCCGCCGGTGGAATGCTTGTCGAGCACCGGGCCGGGCAGCGCTTCGGTGCGCCAGTCCAGCACGCTGCCGCTGCCGCTGTCGCGCATCGCGAGCGTCAGCGACACCGCCTCGTCCGTCGCCATGCCGCGCCAGCACACCGCCATCGCGAACGCGGCGATCTGCGCCTCGCTGACGGACTCGTCCGCGATGCCCTGCGCGAACGCGCGCAGCTCGGCATCACCCAACGCATGGCCGTCGCGCTTGCGGCGGATGATCTCCTGGGGCAGCACGGCAGCCATCAGTAGCCGCTGGCAGGCGCCACCGCCGGGCCGCCGTCGATGGCCGACAGCAGCACGGCCAGCAGGCTCGACGCGCCGAAGCGCAGCGTGCCGGGACCGAGGCGGTCGGCACCGTACACCTCGGCGGCGAGCGCGAGGTAGCGCTGCACGTCGGCGATCGTCGACACGCCGCCGGCCACCTTCAGCCCGGCGCGGGTGCCGTGCGCGCGGATCACCTCGCCCATCACCTGGACGGCCTGCGGCGTCGCGTTGACCGGTACCTTGCCGGTGGAGGTCTTCAGGAAGTCGGCGCCCTCGCGCAGCGCGATCTCGCTGGCCTGGCGGATCAGTTCGGGGCGCTGCAACTCGCCGGTCTCGAGGATCACCTTCAACGGCAGCGGCCCGCAGGCGCGGCGGCAGGCAGCCACCAGCGCCACGCCGGCCTGCGCATCGCCCGCCTGCAGCGCACGCCACGGGAACACCGTGTCGATCTCGTCGGCGCCGGCCTCGCGGGCCGCGGCGATCTGCGCCGCCACCACGTCGGGCGACGCCTCGCCGTGCGGAAAATTGACGACCGTCGCCACCCGCACCGCCGCCAGCCCCAGCGCATCCAGCCTGCGCTTTGCCGCCGGCACGAACGCCGGGTACACGCACAGCGCGGCCGGCGCACCGTGCGGTGTGCGGGCCTTGTCGGCCAGCGTCTCGATCGACGCCGGCGTGTCGTCGTCCTTCAGCGAAGTCAGGTCGAGACAGCGCAGCGCGAGGCGCGCGGCGTCGGCGGCGGGAAGCAGTGGCGTCTTCATGAGCCGATTGTGGCGCGTCCGTCCATCCTCAATCGAAGGGATGCGGCGGCCTCGGGGGCCAGCGACAGTCCCCTCTTCCGGGGGCCCGCTTCGTGCGGATTGGCAACAACTGCAACCGATCGAAGAATCCACCCCATGCAAACGCTCTCTCCCCTCCTCGACCGCCAGACCTGGGTCGAACAGGTCGCTGCGGAACTGATGGTGGCCTCCAAGCTGATGAGCCAGGCCATGGCCGCCGGCTTCGCGGCCGACCTGTGGCAAGCCTGGGGCCACCTGCCGCCAGCCGCTGCCGCCCAGTACTTCCTCGATCCGGCGGTGGAATACCCCTCGACGTTCTGATCAGTTCCCTGTCTTGTTCGGGTCGCGCCACGCGCGCTCGAACGGCAGCCGCCACGCGTGCGGCGCGATCAGCTGGTGGATCGACTTCGGCCCCCAGGAACCCGGCGGGTAGAGCCGCACCGGCGGCGGCGATTCGAGCAGCTGCGTCGACACCTGCCACAGCCGCTCGATGCCCTCGGCGGTGGTGAACAGCGTGCGGTCGCCGCGCATCGCGTCGAGGATCAGCCGCTCGTAGGCCTCGAGCACCTCGCCGATCAGGCCGGTGTCGTGCATCGCGAACTGCAGGCTCAGCTTGTCCAGCCGCATCCCCGGCCCGGGGCGCTTGCCGTAGAACGACAGCGACATCTTCGACGCATCGGCGAGGTCGAAGGTGAGGTGGTCGGGCCCTTGCGCGCCGACACCGGAGCCGGGCGGGAACATGCTCTTCGGCGGCTCGCGGAACGCGATCGAGATGATGCGCTGGCCCTCGGCCATGCGCTTGCCGGTGCGCAGGAAGAACGGCACGCCGGCCCAGCGCCAGTTGTCGATGTAGCACTTCAGCGCGATGAAGGTCTCGGCCTCGGATTCGGGGTCGACGCCCGGCTCGGCGCGGTAGCCGGCGTACTGGCCGCGCACCACGTCGGCCGGCTGGATCGGCAGCATGCTGCGGAAGACCTTGTTCTTCTCCTCGCTGATCGGCGCCGGCTCGAGCGCGGTGGGCGGCTCCATCGCCATGAAGGCGAGGATCTGGAACAGGTGCGTGACCACCATGTCGCGGTACGCGCCGGTCTGCTCGTAGAAGCCGGCGCGGGTGCCGAGACCGAGCGTCTCGGGCACGTCGATCTGCACGTGGTCGATGAAGTTGCGGTTCCAGATGGGCTCGAACAGCCCGTTGGCGAAGCGGAACGCGAGGATGTTCTGCGCCGGCTCCTTGCCGAGGAAGTGGTCGATGCGGAAGATCTGCTCCTCGGCAAAGGTCTCGTGCAGCCGCGCGTTCAGCGCGACGGCGCTCGCGAGGTCGGTGCCGAAGGGCTTCTCCATCACGATGCGCGAGCGCTCCACCAGGCCGGCCTCGCCGAGCATCTGCACCGCCGGCAGCGCCGCGCTGGGCGGCACGCTCAGGTAGTGCAGGCGGCGCATGTCGTCACCCCGGCCGCCCAGGCTGCGCTCGGCGGCCTCGACGGCGCTGCGCAACGCGGCGGCACCGGCCGAGAGCGGCACGTAGTCGAGGCTTTGCGAGAACAGCGCCCAGTCGGATTCGGTGACCTTGCGGCTCGCGAACTCGCCGAGCGCGGCGCGGGCCACCGCGCGAAAGCCGTCGGCATCGATGTCGTCGAGCGAGACGCCGATGATGCGGCAGCCGGGGATGAAGCCCGCCGCCGACAGGTGGTAGAGCCCCGGCAGCAGCTTGCGCCGCGCGAGATCGCCGGTGGCGCCGAACAGCACGACGACCTGCGGGAAGCGCGGGCCGACGCCCGGGGGGATCTTGGCCATGGGGGGTCTCGATCGAGAGCGCGGAGCGGATGGCAACGGAGCTTGCCACAGCCGGCGCGAATCACCAACCTCAACGCAGAGCATGAATCCGGCGCGCCGATCTGGAAACATCCGCGCGTCCGATCCGGACGACAAGGAGGATTTCCCATGATTCGAAAACTGTGTCTTGCCGCTGCGCTCGCGCTGGCATCCGGCTTCGCAGCCGCCGAGACGGTGGTGTTCCAAGGGTCGCTCGGCGTGCCGAACGTCGGCTACGCCGAGTACTCCCAGACATCCACCAGCCCCAACGTCTACGGTGGCGTCATCCGCGCGCAAGAGAAGTTCATGAGCACGCTGAAGGCGGCGATCGCGCCGCCGATCGTCGCGATGCTGCAGACCGTCGACGGCTACCAGGCCGGCAGCGGCAGTGCCAGCGTCAGCGGGCCCGTGACGTTCGCGCTCAACAACGGCGTGGCCTCGTTCTCGGGCCTGCAGCTGAATGCGGGGCTGACGGTCAAGCAATCGAAGTTCGGCATCACGGCGACCTGCTCGATCCAGGTGCGCAACAACCCGGGAACCACGGTCACCGGCACGGTGGATCCGGTGGCGGGCACGTTCACCATCACTGGCGTCCAGAACTTCACGCTGTCGAGCAGTTATTCGTGCTCGACCAACGTGGACTGGGTGCCGGTCGTCAACATCGTCGTCGACACGCTGATCACCCGGCTCGCGGACCAGGTGCTCGCCCAGAAGACCCAGGAGGCCTACAACTCGCTGAACGCCATCGGGTCGCTGCAGCCGATCCACTTCGCCGGCATCGATTCGATTCCGGACGGTGCGCTGCTGTTCAATGGCGTCGACTACGGCGCGCAGGTGCGCGGCCGGCTCGCCAACCTGTTCAACAAGGCGAGCTTCAGCGTGACGATCGGTGACCCGAAGCACTACATCACCGGACCGAAGGGCTACGCCCACCTCGCGTACTCGAGCGACCTGATCCTGTCGTTCACGATCGACGAGTTCCGCTTCCAGCTGCTGGACCGGCGCACCTACGTCGACGAGGTCTTCTGCCCGTCCACCACGACCTACTGCTACTTCTTCTGAGCCAGCAGGCCCGGCAGCGCCACGCGGGCATACTGCAGCCGTTTCTGCATGACGGGAGAGCGGATGCAAGCCATCAAGTGGGCGTTGCTGGGCGGCCTGAGCTTTCTGCTCGTGGCCTGGGCCGCGTATCACCAGGGGCGACACCAGTGCCCGGTGTGCGCCGAGATCGACCGGGCGCAGGTGCTGTCGGAGCTGATCGTGCCGGCGCAGAAGCTGATCCTGGTGGAAGCGAGCAGCCAGCAGCGCGTCAACTGGACGCTGAAGACCGGCTGGCCGCGCATGGCCGAGCTGCTGCGCTTCCTGAGCTTCAACAACATCAACAGGGACTCGACCGGCACGCTGAGCTACGAGACGCACTACGCGTACGGCTACGACCTCGCGAAGCGCGGCACCTGGTCGCTCGCGAAGACGCCGGAGGGCGGCCTGCTGTTCAAGGCACCACCGGTGCAGCTGGTGGGCTGCCCGTCGGTGGCGACGCAGAGCTTCCGCTTCGAGACGGTCGAGAAAGGCGTGTTCGTCGACGAGTACGCGCGGCAGAACGAGGTGCTGGTCTACGCCACCGCGCTCGCGCTGAGCCAGGCGCACGACCGGCTGCGCACGCCGGCCACGCATGCGCTGATGAAGGACGCGGCCGACAAGGAACTGAAATCGCTGCTGATCTCGCTGGCGCAGCCGCTGGGTCTCGCGATCAAGCCGGAGCAGATCGCGATCGAGCCGATGGACGCGCAGCAGTTGTCGGCACCGGCGGTGTGGGTGCCGCGGATCGATGCGGCGGGGGTGCCGGATGCGGCGACCCTGAAGATGCTGAAGGATGCGGGGTGTGCCTCATGAGCAAGGGAATCCGATGAAGCGATGGTTGGGTGCGGCGCTGGACTACCTTCCGCGCTGGCTGGAACACCAGATGCGTGTCAGCGAGCAACCCGGCTGCGCGATCGCGGTGGCGCACGACGGCAAGCTGGTGTTCGAACACGCCTTCGGGTACGCGAACCTCGCGCAGGGCACGGCGCTCACGCCGCAGCACCGCTTTCGCGTGGCCTCGCACTCGAAGACCTTCACCACGGTCGCGATCATGAAGCTGCGCGAGGCCGGGCGCCTGCAGCTCGACGACCGCATCGGCCGGCACGTGGACGGCCTGCACCGCGACGTGGCGGCTGCCACGCTGGCGCAACTGTTGTCGCACACCGCGGGCCTGGTGCGCGACGGCAGCGACGCCGGTCAATGGCAGGACAGGCGCCCCTTCCTCGACGAGGCCGCGCTGCGCGCCGACCTGGCCGACGGGCTGGTGATCGATGCCAGCACCCGGCTGAAGTATTCGAACCACGGCTACGGGCTGCTGGGCCTGGCGATCGAAGCCGTCACCGGCGAGCCTTATGTCGACTGGATGCGGCGCGAGGTCATCGCACCGGCAGGCCTTGCGGCCACCTCGCCCGATGCGCCGATCGACGACGCCCAGCCCTTCGCCAACGGCCACAGCGCGAAGTGGCCGCTGGGCCGGCGCGTGGTGATCGCCGGCGACAACCCGACGAACGCGCTGGCCTCGGCCACCGGCTTCGTCAGCACCGCGGACGACCTGGCGCGCTTCTTCGGCAGCCTGTCGCCGCAGGCGAAGCGCAGCCCGATCGGCAAGGCGAGCCGCCGCCTGATGTGGCACCGGCAATGGCCCGACCCGCATTCCAGCCTCAACCGCAGCTACGGCCTGGGCACGATGTGCGGCTCGGTGGCGGATTGGGAATGGTTCGGCCACACCGGCGGCTTCCAGGGCACGCTGACGCGCACCGCCTGCGTGCCGGCGCAAGGCCTCACGGTCACGGTGCTGACCAACGCGGCCGACGGCATGTCGAACGTGTGGGTCGATGGCGCGCTGCAGGTGCTGCGCGCCCATGCGGTGCACGGCGCGCCGTCGAAGCGAGCGGCGGCGTGGTCGGGGCGCTGGTGGACGCTGTGGGGTGCGAGCGACCTGCTGCCGATGGACGGCAAGGTGCTGATCGCGAACCCGGCCCTCGCCAATCCGATGCTGGACGCCACCGAGTTCGTGCCCGACAGCCGCGAGCGCGGCCGCATCACGCTGGCCGGAGCCTTCGGCAACCATGGCGAGACGGTGCGCCTGCGGCATGACGCCCGCGGCAAGGCCAGCGAGTTCTGGCTGGGCGGGACGAAGATGCTGCCGGAGCGGCGGGTCGCGAAGGAGTTGTCGGCCCGGGAAGGCGGGTCTCCCGACAGCGCAATGGAAGATGTCGATGCCTGAAGCCTGCCGCGAAACCTACCGCGGCCATGATCTCGACTTCACGCCGCGCCCCTCCGCCGGTGGCGGTTTCGCCGCGCGGCTGCAGGTGGTCCACAGCTTCGGTGCGCACCGCGACCAGTTCAGCGTCGACGTGGGCTCGATGGTGTTCGCAGAAGCAGAACAGGCCGCCCTGCACGCGAGGCAGGCCGGCCTGAAGTGGGTGGATGACAGGGTCGGCGCGCGACCCTGAGGCAACTGTCAGGTCGCCGGCGGACGCACCGCCTGGCGGGCCAGCAGCTTCCACGCCCCGCCCTGGCGCTGCCACACCTGCAGCACGTGCAGCTTGACGTTGCCGGCCACGCCGCGGTCGTTGGTCTTGGCCACCAGCGTGTGGCGGATGATCGTGACGTCCTGCGCCACCTTGACCGTCTGGTCGCTGATGTCGATGCTCACGAAGTCGGAGTTGCCGGCCACCAGGTCGCCAATGAAGCTCGCCTTGGTGTCGATCCTGCCGCCCGAGTGGCCGTAGCTCAGCTCATCGGCCACCAGCGAGCTCAGCACCGCCTGGTCGGGGTCGACCATCGCGACGCGCAGCTTCTCGGCCGCGGCCACGGCTGAATCGTTCGCGCCACCGCTGCTGGCGGGCATCACCGAACAGGCGCACAGCGCCAGGCTGCCGGCCAGCACGCCAAGCATGGTCTTGATCTTCATCATCGTCGTCTCCTTCAGGGGGTCATGAGGCCGGATCGGATGTCGTACGTCATCGTACAACTATGAAACGGGCCGCATTATGAGGAGAGCGATGTGCCCGCTGCCATGCGGGTTAGCCCTGGGTATCGGGGATCGCGATGGCGCCTGCGCGGACTCCGGTGAGGGAACTTGTATGACGAGTCAGGTCATTGCGGGCCGCCCGCCGGACTGAACACCGTGCGCAGCGCCGCCTTCAACTCCTCCCCCAGCTCCGGCTTCTGCGCGAACGGATCGGTCGGGTTGCGCGGCGTCATGATGTCTTCGAGCCGCGTCTGCACGCTGGCCAGGCTCTTCGGGTGGCTGAAGATGTAGAAGCGGTCGTGGGTGATCGCATCGAACACCATCTGCGCCACGTCGGCGGCGCTGAGCTTGCCGCTGGTCACCGCCTTGTTGCTCATCGCCTGCGCGATCAGCTGGCTCTTGGTGGGCTTCACGGCCCCGTCGCGCAGGTCGGCCGGCCGGTTGCGGTGGCTCTGGTGGATGCCGGTGGGCACGAAGAACGGGCACAGCACCGAGGCGCTCACCTGGTCGGTGACGAGGCGCAGGTCCTGGTAGAGCGTCTCGCTGAGCGCGACGACCGCATGCTTGGTCACGTTGTAGACGCCCATGTTGGGCGCGCACACCATGCCGGCCATCGACGCGGTGTTGACGATGTGGCCCCGCCACGCCGGATCCTTGCGGGCGGCCTCGAGCATCATCGGCGTGAAGACCCGCACGCCGTGCGCCACGCCCATCAGGTTGACGCCGACGACCCACTCCCAGTCCTTCAGCGAGTGTTCCCAGATCAGGCCGCCGGCCCCGACGCCGGCGTTGTTGAAGACGAAGGTCGGTGCGCCGAAGCGCTCGAAGGTGGCCGCGCCCAGGGATTCGACCTCGGCCGCCTTCGCGACGTCGAGCCGCTGCGCGAGCACCTGCGCGCCGAGCCCGCGGATCTCGGCGGCCGCGGCGTCGAGTGCGTCCTGCTGCACGTCGGCCATCACGACGTTCATGCCCAGCCGCGCGGCGATGCGCGAGGCCTCGAGCCCGAACCCCGAACCCGCGCCGGTGATGACGGCGGTGCCGCCCTTGAAGTTCTTCATGTCGTCTCCGTTGAAACCTTCTTGACCTGGTAGCCGATGCGCGGGAAATGCACATGCAGCAGCCCGCCGCGCTCGTCGCGCCGCTCGATGACGACCTCGTGCGCCGTGAGCCCGACCAGCGTGCCGGCGACCGGATCGGGCGCGTAGTCGGTGGGCATCACGGTGACGGCCGTGCCGGCGTCGAAGCCGAGGCCCGGCTCCACCTTGACCGGCTCGTGGGTGGTGGCGCGCGCGGCGATGTCCAGCGCGTCGGCACTCGTCATCTTCTCGACCGTGCCGTGCCCGAACGCCGCGACCCGCTCGTACCAGCCGATCAGCTTCTGGAACGGCGCGAGGATGGTCGCGACCGGTGGCGCGCGGCGCACGTACCACAGCGATTGCGCGACCGAGAAATCCGCGATGCAGGGCTGCGCGCCCATCAGGAACGGCCGGCCATCGGCCACCTGCGATTCGAGCCAGCCGAAGTAGCCCTGCAGCTGCACCGCGGCATCGGCGGTGGTCACGCGGCGCATGCCGGCGGTCATGGCCGCGCGATCGGCACCGAAGGCCTTCAGGAACTCGGGCGGCGCCCCTTCGAAGATGTGGGCCACGCCGGCCGGCTGCATCGTGTACGGAATCGCCGTCCAGAACAGCGTCGAATCGGCCCATTGCGCCACGAGGTGCTGCAGCTCGCCGGCGGCATGCGGATAGAGCGGTGGCTTGGGCGCCAGCGTGTCGATCACGCGGGCCATCAGCGCGGTGTCGCACCAGATGTCGGCGCCGATCTGCAGGAACGGCGTGCGGCGGTAGCCGCCGGTCAGCGCCACCACGTCGGGTTTGGGGAGCATCACCGGGACCTTGACCGACTTCCAGGCGAGGCCCTTGAAGCCGAGGATCAAGCGGACCTTCTCGGAGAAGGGCGAGCCGTCGTAGTGATGCAGGATCAGGTCGGTCATCTGGTGTCTCCGTCAGCCCTTCGGCGCCCGCGGCGCAAAGATGATCCGCCAGGTTCCACGCAAGTCGCGAACCTCGGCCTGGTGCAAGGCACCCTTCTCCACCAGCAGGCGGTGCAGGCGAGGCAGGTGGTAGTGCGGCACGGCGGGGTACAGGTGATGCTCCAGGTGGTAGTTCACATGGTGCGGGAACAACAGCGCGCGGCCCATCACGTTGGCGACACTGCCGCTGGTGCGGTTGCTGCGCGCGGCCGTCAGCGGCGACGACAGGTCGGTCACGCCGCCGTGCTCCATGATCGCGCGCAAGCGCAGGATGGGCTGCAGCACCGTCAGCAGCGGCAGCATCCACAGGATGGCGTACTGCAGCAGGCCCCGGCCGCCGCCGAAGGCCCAGCACAGCAGCGGCGCCGCGATCTGGAACGCCACCACCGCCCAGCGGTCGCGCCGGGCGCTGGCACGCAATTGCGGCGAGGTGTCGTCCAGCGGCCGGGCCGCCTTTTGCGTCACGTCGTTCAAGGCCGGCGCGYCGAAGAAGTACGCGAAGGTCTTCCACGCGTTCCAGCCGACGATGTCCTGCCCGAGCTTCTTCCACAGGTACCCCACGCCACGCGGATAACCGCCGTGGATGGCAGTGTCGGGGTCTTCCGCCGTGTAGAGGTTGTTGTGGTGCAGCCGGTGGATCACGCGGTAGGTGCACATCGAGATGCCACCCGCCATCCCGATCAGCCGGCCCACCGCGTCGTTGACGCCGCGGTGGCTGAACAGCCGGTAGTGCGCCGACTCGTGCGCCAGGATGAACAGGCCATGCTGGTGCACGCCGATCACCAGCACCGCGAGGATCGCGATCGCCCAGCCCCACGGCTCGCTCCAGGTGAGCAGCGCCGCGGCCACCGCCAGCGCGATGCTGCCGAAGGTGGTCAGCACCGCGCCGAGCGAGCGCCAGTCGCTCAGCTGCGTCAGCGACGCGATCTCGTCGGCGTTCAGGATGCGGCGCGCGGCCGCATTGCCCGAGCCCGCCACGCGCGCCGCGGCCGTGCGCGGCGGCTCGATCGGCCGCAAGTCTTCGCGGAACTCTTCGCCCGCGGCAGGTGGTGTCTGATGCATGGCCACGTCATTGCTCCATGTCTCTGATCCAGCGGCCTCCGTGGAACCGGCTTCGCCGGGCCACTGGAGGCGCCCCCTTGAGGGGGAGGCGCGCAGCGCCTCGGGGGTGGGATATCACACGAGCTTGACGAGCTGCTTCCCGAAATTCGCGCCCTTCAGCAGCCCCAGGAACGCCTCCGGTGCCGATTCGATGCCCTGTGCGATCGTCTCGCGGTACTTCAGCTTGCCGGTCGCCACCAGCGTGCCCAGCTCCTTCAGCGCCTCGGGCCACACGCCCATGTGCTCGCTGACGATGAAGCCCTCGAGCTTCAGCCGCGACTGCAGGATCAGCTGCGGGTAGGTCAGCGGGATCGGCTGGCCGTCGTAGCCGGAGATCATCCCGCACAGCGCAACGCGGCCGAACGCGTTCATGCGCGAGAGCACGGTGTCGAGCATCAGCCCGCCGACGTTCTCGAAGTAGCCGTCGACGCCGTCCGGCGTGGCCTCCTTCAGCGCGGCGTACAGCGCCTTCGGGTCGCGATGCGCCTTGTAGTCGACACAGGCATCGAAACCCAGTTCCTCGACCACGTAGCGGCACTTGTCGGGCCCGCCGGCAATGCCGACCGCGCGGCAGCCGCGCACCTTGGCCAGCTGCCCCACCGCGCCGCCGACCGCCCCGCTGGCCGCGCTGACGACGACCGTCTCGCCGGCCTTCGGCGTGCAGATCTTCACCAGCCCGTACCACGCGGTGACGCCCGGCATGCCGACCGCACCGAGGTAGGCCGACAACGGGATGTGCGTGGTGTCGACCTTGCGCAGCATGCCGGGCTGGCTCGCGTCGACCACGCCGTACTGTTGCCAGCCCCCCATGCCGACCACCTGGTCGCCGGCCTTGAAGCCGGGGTGGCGCGACTCGACCACCTCGCCGGCGGTGCCGCCGATCATCACCTGGTCCAGCGGCTGCGGCTGCGCGTAGCTCTTGCCGGCGTTCATGCGCCCGCGCATGTACGGGTCGAGCGACAGATAGTGATGGCGCACCAGCACCTGGTTGTCGGCCAGCGCCGGCAGCGGCTTCGATTCGAGCCGGAAGTTGCCGGCGACGGCCTCTTTGTCGGGGCGCGACGCGAGGACGATCTGCTGGTTGGTGGTAGTCATGGCTTGTCTCCTGTCTGTGTTGTGTCGGATCAGTCGGAGGCGTTCGAGCGGTGGATCTTGCGTCCCCCTGCCGGAAGCCCTTGCAAATACTTGAAGGTGCCGCTGGCGCTCGCGAGCAGTTCGCCGTTCGCATCGACCACCCTGCCCTCGCAGAACGCGAGCGATGCGGTCGCGTGCAGCAGCTTGCCGTGGCCGACGATGCGGCCGAGGCCCGGGCGCATGAAGCTCGTCTTCATCTCGATCGTCACGACGCCGGTGCCGCCCGGCTGCCCGCCCGGCTTGATCGAGCTGCTGCGCGCGGCATGCGCCATCGCGACATCGAGCAAGGTCATCGTGACGCCACCATGCGCGACGCTCCATGAATTGCACAGCTCGTCGCGCAGCGTCAGGCCGATCTCGGCCTCGCCGTTCTCGAACCTCAGCAGCTCGAAGCCGAGTTGAGCGACGAAGGGGATGTGGACGGGAAATTCCATCTCAGTGGCCATGCACCGCGCTCACGCCGCCGTCGACCGCGAGGATCTGCCCGGTGATGTGCTTGCCCGCCGCCGACGCGAACAGCAGCGCCGCGCCCTTCAGGTCGTCGTCGTCGCCGATGCGGCCGAGCGGCGCGCCGGTGGCCAGCGCCTCGACGCCCACCTTGGCGATCGTGCCGGCCGTCATCTTGCTCGGGAACATGCCCGGCGCCAGCGCATTCACCGTGATGCCGTGGCGGCCCCACTCGGCCGCCAGCGTGCGCGTGAAGTTGACGACCGCGCCCTTGCTGGTGCCGTAGGCGATGTACTTCATCGTCGACGGCGAACCCGACAGCCCGGCGATCGACGCGACGTTGATGATGCGGCCCGACTGGCGCGGGATCATGCTGAGCCGCCCGATCGCCTGGCTCATCAGGAAGATGCTGCGGATGTTCAGGTTCATCACCTTGTCCCAGGCCTCCAGCGGGTAGTCCTCGGCCGGCGCGCCCCAGGTGGCACCGGCGTTGTTGACGAGGATGTCGACCTTGCCGAGCCGCTGCATCGCCTCGCTGGCCACGCGCTGGATCTCGTCCGGCAGGCTCGCGTCGGCCGCCACCCATCGGGTGTCGATGCCGCGCGCCTGCAGGTGGGCGGCAGCCTCTTCCAGGTCGGCCGCCTTGCGCGAGGTCAGCAGGATCTTCGCGCCGGCCTCGCCCAGCGATTCGGCGATCTGCAGGCCGAGCCCGCGCGAGCCACCGGTCACCAGCGCGGTCTTGCCTTCGAGGTTGAACAAGGTCTGGATCGGCGTGCTCATGGGCGGTCTCCTAGTCGTTGTGCCTGTTGAGGGATTTGAAGAAGGCGTCGCTGTTGGTGTCGCGTCCGAGGAAGTTGCGCATCAACTGCGCCGGAGCCACCTGGGCACCCTGCGACAGCACCTGCTCGCGGTAGCGCAGGCCGACCTCGCTGCTCAGCTTGTCGGCGGCGAATGCGGTGCGCAGGTCCTCGGCCAGCACCAGGCTCCACAGGTAGCCGTAGTAGCCCGAGGCGTAGCCGGTCGCGATGTGCGAGAAGCCGGCAGGGAACATGCTGCCCTTCACGTGGCCGAGCGGCGTCGCGCCTTCCATGCGCTGCCAGGTGGCCATCGGCTCGGGCGCGTCCTTCGCGTACAGCGCGAGGTCGTAGCTCGCATACAGGTGCTGGCGCGCCACCGCGATGCCCTTCGCGAAATCGCGCGCCTTCGAGGCCCGCGCCACCAGGTCGTCCGGTGCCGGCTTGCAGGTCGGGCAGACCTCCTTGAACAGCGCCAGCACGCGCGCGTCGTAGACCCAGTCTTCCAGCATCTGCGACGGCGCCTCGACGAAATCGAGCTGCACGTTGGTGCCGCCCTGCGTCGCATAGCGGGTGTTCGACAGCAGGCCGTGCATCGCGTGGCCGAACTCGTGCAGCAGCGTCTCCAGCTCGTCGATGTTCAGGCCCTTGCGGTTGAAGTTGACGACCAGGCCCGCGGCCGGCGTGCGGCCCGCGAGCGTCGACGGGTTGCGGAAGCTCCACACCGCCGCGTGGTTGTACTTGCCCTCGCGCGGGTACAGGTCGACGAACAGCGTGCCCAGCACCTTCTTGCTGGCGACATCGCGCACCTCGAACGACTGCGCGTCCGCGTGCCACAGCGGCTGCTTCAGCGCCTCGAACTGCACGCCGAACAGCTGGCCGGCGACGCGGAACACGAAGTCGAGGCTGGCCTGCGGCGGGAAGTAGGTGCGGAACTCCTCGGCATCGAGCTGGAAGCGGTTGCGGCGCTCGCTGAACGTGTAGTACGTGAGATCCCAGCGGTTCACGGTGGTCGCCTCGACCGACTGCTTCAGGTCGCGCGCCTTCGCTTCGCGCAGCAGGCCGAGATCGGCCACCTCGCGCTGCGCGACCGCATCCTTCACGGTGCCGAGGAAGGCCTGCACCGCGGCGGCGTTGCCGGCCATGCGGCGGCGCATCGCGAAATCGGCATACGACGCCAGGCCGAACAGCTGCGCGTACTCGCGGCGCAGCTGGCCGAGCTGCTGCAGCGTCTTCAGGTTGGCCGCGCCGCCCAGGTTCTGGAAGGCACGCCACATGCGCTCGCGGGTGGCGCCGCTCTTCGCGTTCTCGATGATCGCGTCGTAGCTCGGGTAGTCGAGGCCGAACACGTAGCGGCCCTGCGCATCGCGCTTGCGATCCTTCAGCGCCTCGGCCGGCACGCCGTCGAGTTCATCGGGCGCGAACGCGACGCGCGTCTTGTCGTCGCGGATGCGGCGGTCGAACAGCTGGCCGAGCCGGGTGATCTCGGTGCTGACCTTCTTCGCGCGCGCCTGGCGGGCGGGCGTCAGCGCGACGCCGGCGTCCTCGAACGAATCGAGCGTGTCGCGCAGCAGGCGGGCGTCGATGTCGTCGGCCGGCTTCACCTGCTTCAGCAGCGCGTAGATCTTCGGGTTCTGCAGGAAGCTGTTGCGGAAGGTCTGGTAGCCGAGGTCGCAGGCATCGGCCGCGTCGCGCACCGCCTTGTCGGGGTGCACCGCGTTCAGCAGCGACAGCGGGCCGACGGTGTCTTCATAGCGGCGGTTCATGCCGTCGAGCTCGGCCAGCAGCGTGCCGGCCCGGTCCGCCGGCAGCGCCTGCAGCCGTTTCTCGTCGGCGCGGGCGCTGGCGATCAGGGTCTTGCAGGCGGCGTCGGCCTGCGCGCCGGTGCGGAACTCGGGGAAGGCGTACGACGGCGTGGCCGGCTCGGCGGCCACGGCAGCGCCGGCCACCAGCAGCAGCGTCGAGAGGGACAGGCGGAAGGTCATGGGGAGGCGGGTCAAGGGGTTCATGTGGGGCTTTTCATGCGCGAGCGCACATAGATGAGCACGACACCGACGGTCGCGACGACCGCTCCGGTCACCGCGATGCCCCAGCCCAGCGGAGCGTGGTAGCGCTGCACCGCGAGGCCGAGGCCGACGCCCAGCAGCCCGCCGTAGATCAGCACCCAGACCAGGGTTTCGATCGTCGAAGTCTTCATCGCAATCCGGCCCGGCGTCAGAACCAGGCGTCGTTCATGGAACGGCAAGTATCGTCCCGCGTCTCCACCACCTTCAGCCAGGCGGGGACTTTGGGCAGTTCGTAGCGGAAGAAGAAGCGGGCCGCGGCGAGTTTGCCGTGCAGCAGCGCGGTGTCGCCCTGCCCGGCCGCGGTGGCTTGCTCCAGGTGTTCTTGCGCGCAGATCGCGACATCCAGCCAGACCCAGGCCAGCACCGTGTGCCCGAAGGCCTGCAGGTAGGGCGTGGCATTGGCGAGCGCCTCTTCGGGCACCCCGCCGGCCCAGGCGGCCTGGGTGGCGTTGCCGAGCGCCTTCAGCGCCCCGGCCAGTGCGTTGGCGTGCTCGGCGAGCGCCGGCAGCATCAGCGCGCGCTGGATCGTCGCGTTGAGCTTGTGGGCGAGCAGCATCAGGCCCTTGCCGCCGTCCATCACGACCTTGCGGCCGAGCAGGTCGAGCGCCTGGATGCCGTGGGTGCCCTCGTGGATCATGTTGAGGCGGTTGTCGCGCCAGTACTGTTCGACCGGGTAGTCGCGGGTGTAGCCGTAGCCGCCGAGCACCTGGATCGCGAGGCTGTTGGCTTCCAGGCACCATTCGCTGGGCCAGCTCTTCGCGATGGGGGTGAGCATCTCCAGCAGCAGCCCTGCTTCGGCCGCGATCTCGGGCGGCGCGGTGTGCTGTTCGTCGACGAGGCGGGCGCAGTACAGCTCCAGCGCCAGCGCGCCTTCGCAGTAGCTCTTCTGCGCAAGCAGCATGCGTTTCACGTCGGCGTGCTGGATGATCGGTATCTGCGGCCGGGTGGCGTCCTTGCCGCCGGGGCCGATGGGACGCCCTTGCGGACGGCCGCGGGCGTACTCCAGGCTCGCTTCGTAGCCGGCATAGCCGAGCATCGTCGCGCCCAGCCCGACGCCGATGCGGGCCTCGTTCATCATGTGGAACATGCAGCGCAGGCCCTCGCCGGGCTGGCCGACGAGGTAGCCGATGGCGCCGGCCGACCCGCGAACCGGAAACTTCCCTTCGCCGAAGTTCAGCAGCGTGTTCGGAATCCCGCGATAACCCAGCTTGTGGTTGAGGCCGGCGAGCGCCACGTCATTGCGTTCGCCGGTGAGACGGCCTTCGGCATCAACCATCTTCTTCGGCACGACGAACAGCGAGATGCCGCGCGTGCCGGGGACCAGCGCGCCATCGGGTCCGGGGATCTTCGCGAGCACGAGGTGGACGATGTTCTCGGCCAGCTCGTGCTCGCCGTTCGAGATCCACATCTTGTTGCCGCGCAGCCGGTAGCGGGGGCCGAGCGGATCATCAGGGGCATCGGGGCCGTCGGGCGTGGCGCGGGTGACGATGTCCGACAGGCTGGAGCCGGCCTGCGGTTCGCTCAGGCACATGGTGCCGAAGAAGCGCCCCGAGAATTCGTTCTTCGCGAACACTTCCTTCTGAGCCGGCGTGCCATGCGCCATCAGCAGGTTGGCATTGCCGCTGGTCAGCATGCCCCCGCCCCCCATGCCGATGCCGCCTTTCGCGAAGAAGCCGTTGGCGGCCATCTCGATCACGCAGGGCAACTGCATGCCGCCAATCTCGTAGTCCTGTGCCGCGGCGAGCATGCCGGACTCCACGTAGGCGCGCGACGCCTCATGCGTGGCTTGCGGCTGGATCACGCGTTCGCCGTCGAAGCGCGGTTCCTCGGTGTCAGTGACTCGGTTGAACGGCGCGAACTTCTCGCGCGCGATGCGTTCGCAGGTGTCGAGCACGGCGTCGAAGGTATCGCGCGAGTGGTCTGCGAAGCGGCTGCGGTTCTTGAGCGTGTCTGCCTGGAGCCAGTCGTACAGCAGGAAGTCGAGTGTCTGTCGCATTGGTTTGAATCCCGTTCTCGTCGATCGTGTGCGGCACGGCGGGTATTCGTAGCCCGGATGCCAATCCGGGGCCGCCGTCCCATGCGATCGACGATTCCCGGATTGGCATCCGGGCTACGGGGTGCGCCTTTGCGAGGGACTCACAGCACTTCGAAGATCCCCGCAGCTCCCATGCCGCCGCCGATGCACATCGTGATGCACACCCGCTTCGCACCCCGGCGCTTGCCCTCGATCAACGCATGACCGGTAAGCCGCTGACCGCTGACCCCATACGGGTGCCCAACAGCGATCGCCCCACCGTTGACGTTCAAGCGGTCCATCGGAATGCCCAGCGTGTCGGCGCAATAGAGCACCTGAACAGCGAACGCCTCGTTCAGCTCCCACAGGTCGATGTCCTGCACGGTGAGACCAAGCCGCTTCAGCACCTTCGGCACCGCGAACACCGGCCCGATGCCCATCTCGTCCGGCTCGCAGCCCGCCACCGCGAAGCCGAGGAAGCGGCCCAGCGGCTTCAGCCCGCGCTGCTGCGCCAATGCTTCGCTCATCACGACGCACGCACCGGCGCCATCGCTGAACTGGCTCGCATTGCCCGCCGCGATCAGCCCGCCCGGCAGCGCCGGCTTGATGCCGGCAATGCCTTCCACTGTCGTGCCTTGACGCAGCCCCTCGTCGACGCTGATCGTGACCTCCTTGCTGCGCAGCCCCATCACCGGGTCGGCCACGCCGGCGGTCACCGTGACCGCCACGATCTCGTCGGTGAACTTGCCGGCATCCTGCGCCGCACAGGCCTTCTGCTGGCTCGCCGCGCCATACGCATCCATGCGGTCGCGGCCGATCTTGTAGCGCTTGGCCACCTGCTCGGCGGTCTGCAGCATGCTCCAGTAGATCTCCGGCTTGTGCTCGCGCAGCCAGGGGTCGGCGATCATGTGCGTGTTGGCCTCGTTCTGCACGCACGAGATGCTCTCGACGCCGCCGGCCACGTACACATCACCCTCGCCGGCGATGATGCGCTGCGCGGCCATCGCGATGGTCTGCAGGCCGCTCGAACAGAAGCGGTTCACGGTCACGCCGCTCGTCGTGATGGGCAGGCCCGCGCGCAGCGCGACCTGCCGTGCGATGTTGCTGCCGGTCGCGCCCTCGGGCGTCGCGCAGCCCATGATCACGTCGTCGACCTCGGCCGGCGCGATGCCCGCGCGCTCGACGGCCGCCTTCACGGCGTGCCCGCCCAGCGTCGCGCCGTGCGTCATGTTGAAGGCGCCCTTCCAGCTCTTGGCCAGCGGCGTGCGGGCGGTGGAAACGATCACTGCATGGGTCATGATGGTGTGCTCCGATTCATCTCAGGAGAAAGTCTTGCCTTCGGCCGCCAGGCGCGCCAGCAACGGCGCCGGCTGCCAGAACTTCGCATCGTCGTGCGGGTTCTTCGCGAAACGGTTCATCGCCGCCACCACGTTGAACAAGCCCACGGTGTCCGCATAGCACATCGGCCCGCCACGGTGCAGCGGGAAGCCGTAGCCGGTCAGGTACACCATGTCGATGTCGCTCGCGCGCAAGGCAATGCCCTCCTCGACGATCCGCGCGCCCTCGTTCACCAGCGCATACACCAGCCGGTGCACGATCTCGTCGTCGCTGATCTTGCGCGGCGTGATGCCCAGCTCGGCGCGGTGCTTCTCGATCATGCCGTCGACCAGCGCACTCGGGATCGCATCGCGCTTGCCCGGCACGTAGTCGTACCAGCCGGCGCCGGTCTTCTGGCCGAAGCGCCCCATCTCGCACAGCAGGTCGGCAGTCTTGCTGTAGCGCAGGTCCGGCTTCTCCAGGTAGCGGCGCTTGCGGATGTACCAGCCCACGTCGTTGCCCGCGAGATCACCCATGCGGAACGGGCCCATCGCGAAGCCGAATTTCTCGACCGCCTTGTCCACCTGCTGCGGCGTGCAGCCCTCTTCCAGCAGGAAGCCGGCCTGGCGCGAGTACTGCTCGATCATCCGGTTGCCGATGAAGCCGTCGCACACGCCCGACACCACGCAGGTCTTCTTGATCTTCTTGCCCAGCGCCATCACGGTGGCCAGCACGTCCTTCGCGGTCTTCTCGCCGCGCACCACCTCCAGCAGCTTCATCACGTTGGCCGGGCTGAAGAAGTGCGTGCCGATCACGTCCTGCGGGCGCTTCGTGAACGACGCGATCCTGTTGACGTCCAGTGTCGAGGTGTTGCTCGCGAGGATCGCGACCGGCTTCATCACCTCGTCCAGCGTCTTGAAGACCTGCTCCTTCACGCCGATGTCCTCGAACACCGCCTCGATCACCATGTCGGCGTCCTTCAGGTCGGCGTAGTTCAGCGTCGTGCTCAGCAAGGCCATGCGGGCATCGAGCTTGTCCTGCTTCAGCTTGCCCTTCTTGACCTGCGCGTCGTAGTTCTTGCGGATGATCGCGATGCCCTTGTCCAGCACCTCCTGCTTCATCTCGAGCATCACCACCGGGATGCCGGCGTTCAGGAAGTTCATCGCGATGCCGCCGCCCATCGTGCCGGCACCGATCACCGCGAGCTTCTTCACGTCGCGCACCGGCGTGTCGGCCGGCACGTCGGGGATCTTGGTCGTCGCACGCTCGGCCACGAAGGCATGGCGCAGCGCACGGCTCTCGGGCGTCATCATCAATGCGATGAAGGCCTCGCGCTCCTGCTTCATGCCGTCGTCGAACTTCTTGTAGACCGAGGCTGCGACGGTCTCGACGCACTGCAGCGGCGCCGGGAAGTTCTTCGACATCGCACCGACCGTGTTGCGCGCGAACTGGAAGAAGGCGTCCGGGTTCGGGTGCTCGGCCTTCAGGTTGCGCACCAGCGGCAACGGGCGCTTGTCAGCCACTTCGGTCGCGAACGCCACCGCACCGGCGAGCAGGTCGCCGTCGATCATCTTGTCGAACAGCTTCTGCCCCGGCGCCATCGCGAGCAGCTCGCTCTTCACCGGCTCGCCGCTGACGATCATGTTCAGCGCGTTCTCGACGCCGATCACGCGCGACAGGCGCTGCGTGCCACCGGCACCGGGCACCAGGCCCAGCTTGACCTCGGGCAGCGCCACCTGCGTGCCGGGCGCGGCCACGCGGTAGTGGCAGCCGAGCGAGAGCTCGAGCCCGCCGCCCATGCACACCGTGTGGATCGCGGCGACCACCGGCTTCGTGCAAGCCTCCACCGCGAGGATCACGCTCAGCAGGTTCGGCTCCTGCAGCGCCTTCGGCGAGCCGAACTCGCGGATGTCGGCGCCGCCCGAGAAGGCCTTGCCGGCGCCGGTGATCACGACGGCCTTCACCTTGCCGTCGGCCTGGGCCTTGTCGAGCCCGTCGGTGATGCCCTTGCGGGTGTCGTAGCCGAGGCCGTTGACAGGCGGGTTGTCGAGCGTGATCACGGCAACCGGGCCGCGAAGTTCGTAGGTGGCGCTCATGCGGTGTCTCCGGGTGGAATAGAACGATCGTTCGATTCTAGGAAGGAATCGTGGCGGGGTGATGTCTCGTCAGCGACAAATCCGGATGGGCATCCGGGCTACACCTCGAGCCACTCCTTGCGAATATAGGCGTTCGACTTCAGCTCGGTCGGCGTTCCCTCGAACACGATCCTGCCGTGCCCCATCACGTAGCAGCGCTGCGAGATCTCCAGCGCGATGGTCAGCTTCTGCTCGACCAGCAGCACCGAGACACCGCGCCGCTTCAGCTCGTTCAGGTACTGCGCGACCTGCTCGACGATCTTCGGCGCCAGGCCCTCGGTCGGCTCGTCGATCATGATCAGGTCCGGGTCGCCCATCAGCGTGCGGCACAGCGTCAGCATCTGCTGCTCGCCGCCCGACAGCACGCCGGCCTCGGTGTGCTGGCGCTCCTTCAGCCGCGGGAACATCGCGTACATGTCGTCGAACGACCAGCGCGGCGCCGGCTTGCCGCKCTTCTCGCCGAGCAGCAGGTTCTGGTGCACCGTCAGCTTCGGGAAGATGTCGCGGTTCTCCGGCACGTAGCCGATGCCCTGGTGCGCGATCTCGAAGGCCTTCAGCCCGAGCAGCTCGCGCTGGCCCCAACGCACCGAGCCCTTGCCGTCCACCAGGCCCATGATCGCCTTCACGGTGGTCGAGCGGCCCGAGCCGTTGCGGCCCAGCAGGCTGACGATCTCGCCGGGCTGCACGTCCAGCGTCACGCCATGCAGCACATGGCTCTTGCCGTAGAACGCGTGCAGGTTGTCGAGTTTCAGCATCGCGTCAGGCCCCGTGCGCTTTCTCGTGAGCCACCAGGACCGAGCCCAGGTACGCCTCCTGCACCTTCGCGTTCGCCCGCACCGCATCGGGCACGTCGAACGCGATCACCTCGCCATACACCAGCACCGCGATCTTGTCGGCCAGGCCGAACACCACGCCCATGTCGTGCTCCACCGTCAGCAGCGTCTTGCCCACCGTCACCTCGCGGATCAGCTGGATGAAGCGCGTCGTCTCGCTCTTGCTCATGCCGGCGGTCGGCTCGTCGAGCAGGATCACGCTCGCGCCGCCGGCGATCGTGATGCCGATCTCCAGCGCGCGCTGCTCGGCGTAGGTCAGGTTCATCGCCTGCACGTCGCGCTTCTTGTCGAGCTTGATCATGCGCAGCACCTCGTCGGCGCGGTCGTTCGCGTCGCGCAGGTCGGCGAGGAACTTCCAGAACGCGTAGCGGTAGCCCATGCTCCACAGCACTGCGCAGCGGATGTTCTCGAACACCGACAGCCGCACGAACAGGTTCGACACCTGGAAGCTGCGCGCCAGGCCCATGCGGTTGATCTCGTACGGCTTGCGGCCGGCGATCGACGTGCCGTTCAGCCGGATGTCGCCGGTGCTGATGCCGAAGCGCCCGCTGATCAGGTTGAACAGCGTCGACTTGCCGGCACCGTTCGGGCCGATGATCGCGACCCGCTCGCCGGGCTTCACGCTCAGCGTCGCGCCGCGGATGATCTCGGTCTTGCCGAAACTCTTGCGCACATCGGTGAGTTCCAGCGCGAAGGGATGCGCGCTCACAGGGCTTCCCTCCGCTTGATTTCCTTCTCGATCTCCTGCTGCGTCTGGTCCCATTGCCGCTTGAACTCGCGCCGCGCGAGCTCGAACATCGCGATGCCGATCGCCATCACGAACACCGCGCCGAACCAGCTGTCCAGGCCCTGCACGTTCAGCGTGCCGCCCATGAAACGCAGCGTCGGGCCGAGCGCCGAATTGAGCTGCACGTGGTAGATCATCTCGACGATCGCCGCCGCGCCGGCCAGCGCCACCGCGCCGGTGCCGCCCAGCGCCAGGTACGACGACGCGAGCCGGCGCAGCTTGCCGAAGGCCGCCACCCGCAGGTTCATCATGATCAGGCTCGAGATGCCGCCCGGCGCGAACATCACCATGAACATGAAGACGAGCCCCAGGTAGATCTGCCAGGCCTTCGTGATCTCGGAGAACAGCACGAAGGCCAGCACCAGCAGCACCGCGCCGATGACCGGCCCGAAGAAGAAGAACGCGCCGCCGAGGAAGGTGAACAGCAGGTAGCTGCCCGAGCGGAAGCCACCGACCGAATCCGCCGTGACGATCTCGAAGTTGAGCGCCGTCAGCCCGCCGCCGATGCCGGCGAAGAAGCCGGCGATCACGAACGCCAGGTAGCGCACCACCTGCGTGTTGTAGCCGACGAACTCGACGCGCTCCGGGTTGTCGCGAACGGCATTCAGCATGCGGCCGAGCGGCGTGCGCGTCAGCGCGTACAGCGCGGCGGTGCAGACGAAGCAGTAGACCGCGATCAGGTAATAGACCTGCACCTGCGGCCCGAAGGTGATGCCCAGCACCGCCTTGCCGGCCACGCGGTTCGAGCTGACGCCGCCCTCGCCGCCGAAGAACTCCGGGAACATCAGCGCCATCGCCGCGACCAGCTCGCCGACGCCCAGCGTGATCATCGCGAAGGTGTTGGCCGATTTCTTCGTCGTCACCCAGCCGAGCAGCGCCGCGACGCCCGCGCCGGCCAGCCCGCCGACCAGCGGCACCAGGCTCATCGGCAGCGGCAGGCGGCCGGCACCGATCAGGTTCATCGCATGGATCGCGAAGAACGCGCCCAGCCCGACATACACCGCATGCCCGAAGCTCAGCATGCCGCCCTGGCCGAGCAGCAGGTTGTAGCTGAGGCAGATGATGACCATGTAGCCCATCTGCGACAGCATCGTCATCGCGAGGCCGCTGGTGAACAGCATCGGCGCGACGACCAGCAGCAGCGCGAACACGCCCCACACCACCCAGCGGCCGACGTTCCACGGGCGGAAATGGATGCGCCCGCCGCCCGCCTCGCGGCCTGCCACCCGGTCGACCGACTTCAGCACGGCACTCATCCTTCGCGCGTCCCCATCAGGCCCTTCGGGCGGAAGATCAGCATCAGCACCAGCAGCAGGTACGGCAGGATCGGCGCCACCTGCGAGATCTTCAGCTTCAGCAGCGGGTAGCCGAAGGTCTCGGGCGTGATCGCGAGGCCGGCCCACTGCAGCGCGCCGAGCGCCGACTGGTCGAGCGCGACCGCGAAGGTCTGGACCAGCCCGATCAGCAGCGACGCGACGAACGCGCCGGCCAGCGAGCCCATGCCGCCGACCACCACGACGACGAAGATGATCGGCCCGACCGCGCCGGCCATCGTCGGCTCGGTGACGTAGGCGTTGCCGCCGATCACGCCGGCCAGCCCGGCCAGCGCCGCCCCGCCGCCGAACACCAGCATGAAGATCCGCGGCACGTTGTGGCCCAGCGCCTCGACCATGTCGGGATGCGTCAGCGCGCCCTGGATCACCAGCCCGATGCGGGTGCGCGACAGCAGCAGCCACACCGACACCAGCATCAGCAGCGCGACCCCCATCATGAACGCGCGGTACATCGGGAACTGCGTGCCGTACAGCGTGAACAGCGGGCCGTCGAGGATCGCCGGCACGCGGTAGTCGACCGCCGAGCGGCCCCAGGTCAGCTGCACCAGCTCGAGGATCACGAACGACAGCCCGAACGTGATCAGCAGCTCGGCGACGTGGCCGAAACGGTGCACCCGGCGCAGGCAGAAGCGCTCGAACAGCGCGCCGACCACGCCGGTGAGCAGCGGCGCGACCACCAGCGACGGCCAGAAGCCGACGAACAGCGTCGTCGTGTACGCGAAGTACGCGCCCAGCATGTAGAAGCTCGCATGCGCGAAGTTCAGCACGCCCATCATGCTGAAGATCAGCGTGAGGCCGGAGCTCAGCATGAACAGCAGCAGCCCGTAGCTGATGCCGTTCAGCAGCGATGTGGTGAAGAACTCCATCGTGTCCTGGATGCAAAATCCCGCGGCGACCGGTGGCCGACCGCGGGATTGTCAGTGGGCGGCGCTCAAGCTCCGGGGCGCTTCATCTGGCACGAGGTGGGCGTGCTCGACACGTAGGGCTCGTAGAACTTGTCCGGCACGAAGGTGAAGCCGGTGCCTTCCACGTTGTACTTGTTCTTCGCATCGACCTTGCGCCAGGTGCTCAGGTACAGGCCCTGCTGCATCTGGTGGTCGGAGGCGCGCATCGTGATCTCGCCGCTGAAGCCCTTCACCGTGATGCCTTCCATCGCGGCGGCCACCTTCACCGGGTCGGTGCTCTTGGCCTTGGCCATCGCGGCCGGCAGCATCGTGAAGATGTTGTAGATGTCGGTGGTGAAGAAGTCTTCCTTGAACTTCTTGTTGAACTCCTCGCCGACCGCAGCGATGTCGCCCGGGATGTTGTGGTGGGCGTACGCGATCATCTTGACCTTGCCCTCGCCGGCCGCGCCGATCGCGGTGGGCGTGCCGATCACGCTCGCGTAGTAGGTGTAGAAGGTGACGTCCAGGCCGGCGTCCTTCGCGGCCTTGATCAGCAGCGTCAGGTCCTGGCTCCAGTTGCCGGTGATCACGGTGTCGGCGCCGCTCTGCTTGATCTTCGCGACGTAGGGCGAGAAATCCTTCACCTGGCCGAGCGGCGTCAGGTCGTCGCCGACGATCTGGATGTCGGGGCGCTTGCGGGCCAGCGTTTCCTTCGCGAACTTCGAGACCTGCTGGCCGTGCGAGTAGTTCTGGTTGATCAGGTAGACCTTCTTGATGGCCGRCTGGTCCTTCATGTAGGTCGTCATCGCCTCCATCTTCATCGAGGTGTCGGCGTCGAAGCGGAAGTGCCAGTAGTTGCACTTGCTGTTGGTGAGGTCCGGGTCGACCGCGGAGTGGTTCAGGAACACGATCTCCTTGCCCGGGTTGCGCTCGTTGTGCTTGGACACCGCGTCGATGATGGCGGCCGCCGCGCCCGAGCCGTTGCCCTGCGTGACGTAGCGGAAGCCCTGGTCGATGGCTGCCTTCAGCACGTTCAGGCTCTCTTGTGGCGAGGCCTTGTTGTCGAAGCCGACCACCTCGAAGGTGACGCCGGCCGGGTTCTTCTTGCCGCTGATGCGCTCGGCCATGAACTGGAAGCTCTTCAGCTGGTTCGCACCGAGGCTCGCGAACGGCCCGGACAGCGGATCGATCCACGCGATCTTGACGGTTTCTCCGGCTTGCGCAAAGGCGATGCCGGCGTGCAGCGAGAAGGCCGCTGCCACTGAAAGGCCGAAAAGCTTTCTGGTGAATTCCATGGCTTCCTCGCGGGGTGATTGCGACAAGGCCGAACGGTAATGGAAGCGGATGGAGACTGTTTGAGGGACTACCCGACAAGCCGTGTCGCGCGTGGGACATCGGAGCGGGCAAAGGCGCGGGCGGGGGGTGTAGGGCTCGCCGCACCCGCCTTCAAGCGCCGACTCAAGAAGCAGTAGGCAGCTTGTAGCCCTTGAATTGATCCCGCAGCTTCAGCTTCAGCATCTTGCCGGTGGCCGTGTGCGGGATCTCGTCGACGAAGGCGACATCGTCCGGAATCTGCCATTTCGCGATGCGCCCCTCGAACCAGCCGAGCAACTCGCGGGCGTCGAGCGCGACGCCCGGCTTGCGCACCACCACCAGCAGCGGCCGCTCGTCCCACTTCGGGTGCGCGCAGGCGATCACCGCCGCCTCGTGCACGCCCGGGTGGCCCATCGCGATGTTCTCCAGCTCGATCGAGCTGATCCACTCGCCGCCGGACTTGATCACGTCCTTGCTGCGGTCGGTGATCTGCATGAAGCCGTCAGGGTTGATCGTCGCGACATCGCCGGTCGGGAACCACGATTGGCCGTCGACCTCGACCAGCGGAGACTCCCTGGGGTCACCCGACTTCTGCCCGAAGTAGTTCTGGATCACCCAGGGCCCGCGCACCAGCAGGTTGCCCGAAGCCGCGCCGTCCCACGGCAGCGGGCGCCGGTCGTCGTCGACGATCAGCATGTCGACGCCGTAGACCACGCGGCCCTGCGTCTCCAGCAGCTTGTGGCGCGCCGCATCATCGAGCCCGGCATGCTTGGCCTTCAGCTTCGACAGCGTGCCCAGCGGCGACATCTCGGTCATGCCCCAGGCGTGGATCACCTCGACCCGGTGCTCCTCTTCCAGCGCCCGCATCATCGACGGCGGGCAGGCCGAGCCACCGATCACGGTGCGGCGGAAGCTGCTGAACTTCAGGCCGTTCTGCTTCACGTAGTTCAGCAGCCCGAGCCACACCGTCGGCACGCCGGCGCTGAAGGTGACGCGCTCGGTCTCGAACAGCTCGTACAGCGACTTGCCGTCGAGGTGCGGCCCCGGCAGCACCAGCTTGGCGCCGACCAGCGCGCCGGCATACGGCAGGCCCCAGGCGTTGACGTGGAAC
>NZ_JBFUGW010000021.1:0-41539 GCF_056402735.1 Rhizobacter sp. P3_C12 | reverse complement strand
GTGCCGGAGCAGGTGCGGGCGCCGGAGCCGGCGTGGGGGCAGGAGCTGGGGCAGGTGCCGGAGCGGGCGCAGGGGCCGGCGCAGGCGCCGGGGACGGCGCCGGGGCGGCCGCGACCAGCGTCCACTTCTCGGTCTCGCCGCCGTTGCAGCTCCACTGGCCGATGTGGCCGCCTTCGGCCTTGCTGAAGTTGCCGACGTCCAGGCACTTGCTGCTGTGCTTGAAGCGCACGTTCACCAGGCCGCCGCCGAGGTTGTCGAGCGTGAAGCGCTGGTTGTCGCCGCCGACGTACTGCCACTGGTGCACGTTCGCGCCATCGGCGGTCGACACGTCCTGCACGTCGACGACCTTGCCGCTGTTCGCATTGGTCAGGTGGTAGTAGCCCTCGGTGTCGCGCACCAGGTCGAACAGGCGGCCGAGCGAGCTGTTGCACGACATCTGCACGATGTCGGCGCCGCTGACCGTCGAGTCGCCGGCGACGGCCAGGCACAGGCCGCTGAAGTTGGAGCGCACGCTGTAGCGCGACGACGGGGCGGGGGCCGGCGTCGGGGCCGGGGCGGGCGCAGGGGCCGGAGCGGGCGCGCCGGCCACCGGCACGAAGGTCCACTTCTCGCTCTCGCCGTCGTTGCACTCCCACTGGCCGATGTTGCCGCCGGGCGCGCGGCTCGAATTGCCGACGTCCATGCACTTGTTGCTGTGCTTGAAGCGCACGTAGTACTTGCCGCTGCCCAGGTCCTGCAGCGTCACGCGCTGGTTGTCGCCGTTCAGCCAGGTCCACTGGTGCACGTTGGCGCCGTTGGCCGTGGAGATGTCCTGCACGTCGACGACCTTGCCGCTGTTCACGTTCACCAGCCGGTAGTAGCCCTGGCTGTCGCGCTGCAGGTCGAACTGGCGGGCGGGCGAGGTGTCGCAGGTCGATTGCACGACGTTCGCGCCTTCGGCGGTCGAGCCGCCGTCGACCGCCAGGCACAGGCCGCTGAACGATGAGCGCACGGTGTAGCGGCCGGCGGCGAGGTCGGCCGCATGGCCGAGCTGCGTGAATCCGGCGCCGACGATCAGCGCGAGGCAGAGCTTGCTGCTTCGAAACGGAAACATGGGTTGTCCTCCTGAGGGGGCTGAAGTTCGCCCGGATGGTAGGAGGGCAGCCCGTGTCGGACTGGAACCGGTTTCACGCGCTTGCAATGCTTGCGTGAGGTGGCATGAATTGGTACGTGTTCATCGTGATTTCGAATTGAGGCATATCGAAATCACGATGAACGGGGTGTTCAGAAGGCGGCGATCTGCACCAGCGGCCGGTCGAGCAGCGAGCGCAAGGCCGCGCCGAGCGCGTGGGTCAGGCGCTCGCACTCGGGCCAGTCGACGCTGCCGGAGTGGGCGCACACAATGATGACAAGCGGCGGCTCGTCGCAGCAGGGCAGCACGGCGATCGAGCCGGTGGCATGCACGAACACCGCGGAGCGCAGGCCACCCCACGGCGCGAAGTGCCGCCGCTGGCGGTGGTACAGCTGCCAGTAGCGGGTGGCGGATTCCCAGACCCCGCCGCTGCGGGTGCGGCCGCTGGTGGAATCCACGGTACCGGTCGAGGCGTCGACGAGGGCGCAGCCCTCGACGCCTGCCTGCCGGCACAGGCCTGCGAGTGCCAGGGCGACCGGATCGCGCGGCGGGCGCGGCGCTTCGAAGGTGAGGGTGGGGAGGGCGATCTGCGGGATGTCCGAGTGCTGCATCGATGTCTCCTTGGGGTTCAGCGGCTGGCCAGGCCGAGGCGCCGGCGCAGCGCGTTCAGCAGGCCGCCCGAGGCGCGGGTGGGGCGTCGCGCCGGGGCTTCGGCGCACGGCGCCGCGGCCGGCGAAGGCGAGGCGGGCTCGCCGCTCGCGCCCACCGGCTCGAGGTGCAGCAGGTTCGCGTTGGCCATCCGCGTGATGAAGGCCACGCACTTGTCGGCGGCGACATTGCTCAGCCGCATCAGCTTCTCGAGATCGAGCGAGCGCGTGAGCATGAAGCTCGCCAGGCGCAGGTTGTCGTTGTCCTCCCACATCAAGCCGCTGGGCGGCCAGCGGCGCAGCCGGAAACGGCAGCCGGCGGACAACTGCGTGAACGTGGCCGGGGCCTCGCCGGCGAAGCGGTGCTCGGCGCATTCGAGTGCCTCGACCAGCGCGTCGGGCTGCAGCGGGCTCGCGAGCACCGTGCCGGGGGCGCGGCCGGTGCGCCACGCCAGCGCACGCGCATCCTGCGCAGGCGGCGCCAGGTGCAGCGTCACCAGCGGCGGCTCGAGCATGCCGCGCACCGTGTCGATCTCGAGGCCGGCCACCAGCACGACCTCGGCGTCGCCGTCGTGCACCACCTGCCACGGGTGCTGCAGCTGGCGCGTGGCATGGGCCAGGCAGCGGCGCACCGCGCCCTCGTCGCGTGCGTCCAGCCCCTGCAGCAGCAGCCGCAAGGGCCAGCGCATCAGCTGGGTCTCCATCTCGTCGCTCATGTCCGTGCGCCTTCGTGTCCAAGTCGGAACCGGACACGCTAGCGAACAGTTCTGCAGGAACGATGCAGAAGCCGCCGAGGACACCCCAGACAAATGACCGCTGCGCGGCTCAGCGCCGGCTGACGAGCCGCAGGGAGGTCAAGGCCGGCGGCGCCACCACAGCCACACGCCGGTCAGCCCGAGGCCGCCGAGCGCGAGGCCGCTGAAGAAGATCAACACCTGCTGCGGCAGCCCGCCCAGCTCGCCGACGTGCAGCGGGTAGACCCAGGCCACCGCGCGGCTGCCGGGATCGAGGTCGCTCCAGCGCTGCACGGCCAGCACCGCGCCGGTGTGCGGGTGCAGCCACACCGAGGTGAGCCCGTTCGGGTGCGGATCGTCGGGCAGCCGCATGCGCACGCGCACCGGGCGGTCCGGGCCGGGCAGCTGGATGTAGCCGATCGGGTCATTCGGGAACTGCCGCCGCGCTTGCGCGGCCAGCTCGTCGACCGTGGCGGGCGGGCCGCCCGGTGCGTCTTTCGGCTCTTTCGGCAGCACCGGCGGGCGCGCGAAGGTGCCGCCGGCCAGGAAGGTGACGAACTCGCCGAGCGGCCGCCAGGCCATGTACGCGCCGCTCGCCACCGATACCGCGATCACCAGCCCCATCACGATGCCGCCGCTGCGGTGCAGGTCGAACAGCCCGCGCAGCACGCCCTGGCGCAGCTCGATGCGCCACGACGGCGGCCAGCGCCGCGGCCACCACAGCACCACGCCGGTCACCAGCATCGCGAGGTACACCAGCGCGCCCCAGGCGAGCATCGCCTTGCCGGTGTCCTGCAGCAGCAGCGAGCTGTGCAGCTTGAACGTGAAGCCGACGAAGCCCTCGCTGTCGCCGCGCCGGCCCTGCTCGCGGCCGGTGGACGGGTCGAAGTACACGGTGCCGCTCCAGCGCTTGCCGCGCACCAGCACCCACAGCGTCTCGTCGGCGCTGTGCGGCGGGCGGAAGGTCAGCACGCTGGCGCTGCCGAACTCCGCGACCAGCCGCTGCCGCATCGGCTCCAGCGGCACCGCGGCGCCGCCAGGGGTTTCAGCCTGGAACAGGTTCGGGTGCGCCCAGCGATCGACCGGCTGCGCGACCACCAGCACTGCGCCGAGCAGACCGACGATGGCCAGCACCCAGCCGACGCTGAGCCCGAGCCAGCGGTGCAGCCGCAGCCAGACGCGGCGCAACCCCTGGCGCCGCGACGGCGCCTGCGGCACTTGCACGGCGGCGGACATCAGAACGCCACGCGCGCCTGGACCCAGGTGGTGCGCGGTGCGCCCACCATGCGGCCGGCGTTGCCGTCGACGTTGCGCGTGTAGTAGCGCTTGTCCGTCAGGTTGTTGACGCCGAGCTGCACGTCGATCGCGGTGGCGGTCGGCAGCTTCCAGCCGACCTGCGCGTTCCACAGGCGGTAGCCGGGGACCAGGCCCGTGCCGGCGGTGGCCGATTCGTTCCAGGTGTTGGCGTTGTCCGAGAACTGCGAGCTCTGGTGCGTGCTCGACAGGCTGAACGACCACGCGGCCAGCCGGTAGCGGGCGCCGACGGTGTCGGTGTCGCGCGAGTAGAACGGCACCTCGTTGCCGGCCGTGTCGCCCGATTCCTGCAGCGCGCGGGTGTGCGTGTAGTTCGCGAACACGTTCAGGCCGGCGAGGGCGCTGTCCTTGTCGAAGCTGTAGTCGAGTGCCGTCTCGATGCCGTCGTGCTTGGTGGCGCCCAGGTTCTGGAAGACGACGTTCGGGGCCGTCGTGCCGGCGACCTGCTGGATCTGGTTGTCGAAGCGCAGCCGGAAGGCGGTGAGTTCCGCGCTCAGCGTCGCGCTCTTCCAGCGCGTGCCGAGTTCGAAGGTCTTCGCCACCTCGGGCTTCAGCGGGTTGTTCGACGTCTGCGAGTTCAGCTGGATGTTCTGCACCGGGCCGAACGAGGTGTTGTAGTTGCTGAACAGCGTCCACTCCGGAGTCACGAGCCAGGCCACGTTCAGCGACGGCAGCGCCTTGTCGTTGTCGGTCTCGAAGGTCTTGCCGGTGCCGTCGATCCGCGTGGTGCTGATGTGTTCGAAGCGAACGCCCGGCGTGATGCGCCAGCTGCCGATCGCGATGCGGTCGTCGACATACACCGAGTGCGCATCGGTCTCGTTCTCGAAGCGGGTGGTCGCGCTGACCGCGCCGCTCGCGAGCGGCGCGGTGAAGCTGTTGTCGTCACCGCGCTCGCGGATGAAACGGTAGCCCACCGTCACGTCGTGCGCGACGCTGCCGAACGCGAGGCGCTGCGTGTAGCGCGGCTCCACGCCCAGCACGCGGTAGTTGCGCGGCTGGTGCGTCAGCACCGTGCCGGCGGCGTTGATCAGCACGCTCGCGCGCGAGCTCTCGTTGTAGTAGAGCCGCACCTCGGCCTCCTGCGTGGCCGACAGCGGGTTCAGGTACCCCAGGTCGATGCCCTTGCGCACGCCGCTCCAGTAGTCGGTGGGGCGGGTGTTCTGGAACGGGTCCACGGTGTATTGCGCCGGCGTCAGGCCGCCGGGCGTGCGCGACGTGACGTCGTAGTACGACAGCTTGCCGTAGACCTCGGCCTTGCCGTCCAGCGGCTGGCGGAACTTGACGGCCAGGTCGTTCACCTTCTCGTCGCTGGCGGCGCGCCATTCGCTGCCGTCCAGGCCCGAGTACAGCAGCGCGAGGCCGAGGCCGTTGTCCAGCTCGCGGCCGAGGAACAGGCTGTACTGCGTGTTGTGCCCGCCTTCGCCGAAGCTGTTGTAGCGCACCGTGGCATCGCCGCTCAGCGCCTCGGTCGCCGGGATCGAGCGGGTGTTGAAGTTGATGATGCCGCCGACGTTCTGCGGGCCGTAGCGCACCGCGCCGCCGCCGCGCACCACGTCGACCGACTCGATGTTGTTCAGGCTCACCGGTGCGAACGACAGCTGCGGCTGGCCGTAGGGCGCGACCGCCAGCGGGATGCCGTCGAGCAGCACGGTGGAGCGCGGCGAATAGCGCCCCGTCAGGCCGCGCACGCCGATGTTCAGCGAGATCGCGCTGCCGGCGCTGCCGGAGTTCTCGGTCGATTGCACGCCGGGGATGCGGCGCATCACCTCGCCGATCGACACGGCGCCGGTCTGCTCGATCTCTTCCTTCTTCACGACGGTGCGTGCACCGGCGAAGCTCTTCACGCTGTTCTGCAGGCCGCTCCCCAGCCAGTTGCCGCTGATCTGCACCGGCTCCAGCGTGACTTCAGGGGCGGCTGCGGCCGGCGCATCGGCCTGCTGCGCGCGCACGGCGAACGGCCAGGCCGCGATGGCGAGCGCGACGGCCGTGAGCGGGCGGGCCATCGGCCGCAGGAAGGGTTGAACTGCCATGGAAAACATACTCCGGGGCCCGGTCGCGGGCAGTGTGCTGGCTGGGCGACCCACGGGCAGGACGGAGATCCGTGCGAGAGCGCGATGGCTGGCGATTGATGAAACGATGGCGACATTCGCCGACACCGCGGATGATAAATCGCCGGCGACCCGCGATGAGAAAGGTTCGCAATTGAAAAATTATCGATAATCCCGGAAGGAACCCACTGGAGACGTTTCCATGAACTACCGCGAACTCGGCCGCACCGGCTGGAAGGTGTCGACGATCAGCTTCGGCGCCTGGGCCATCGGCGGCACCTGGGGCCAGGTGAACGACGACGAATCGATGGCCGCGCTGCACCGCGCGCTCGACCTGGGCGTGAACTTCTTCGACACCGCCGACGTGTACGGCGACGGCCACAGCGAGCGGCTGATCGCGCGGCTGCGCAAGGAGCGCAGCGAGCCGTTCTACGTGGCCACCAAGGCCGGCCGGCGGCTCAGCCCGCACGTGGCCGAGGGCTACAACCGCGAGAACCTGACGGCCTTCGTCGAGCGCAGCCTGCGCAACCTCGACACCGAGGCGCTCGACCTGCTGCAGCTGCACTGCCCGCCGACGCCGGTGTACTACCTGCCCGAGGTGTTCGGCGTGCTCGACGACCTGGTGCGCGCCGGCAAGCTGCGCCACTACGGCGTCAGCGTCGAGAAGGTCGAGGAGGCGCTGAAGGCGATCGACTTCCCCGGCGTGCAGTCGGTGCAGGTCATCTACAACATCTTCCGCCAGCGGCCGGCCGAGCTGCTGTTCCGCGAGACGCTGGCGCGCCGCGTCGGCATCCTCGCGCGGCTGCCGCTGTCGTCGGGGCTGCTGTCGGGCGGGCTCACGCGGCAGACGCAGTTCGCTGCCGATGACCACCGCAGCTTCAACCGCGAAGGGGCGGCGTTCGACAAGGGCGAGACCTTCTCGGGGCTGGACTACGAGAGCGGCCTGGCGGCGGTGGAGGCGCTGCGCCCGCTGGTGCCGGCAGGGCAGTCGCTGGCGCAGTTCGCGCTGCGCTGGATCCTGATGCAGGAGGCGGTGACGTGTGCGATCCCGGGCGGCCGCCGGCCGAAGCAGATCGAGGAGAACATGCGCGCGGCCGACCTGCCGGCACTGTCAGCCGAGACGATGAAAGCTGTCGATTCGATCTACGAGAAGCACGCAAAAGCCCAGGTCCATCACCGCTGGTGATCGGCCGCTTCGAGGTAATCCCGCTTCGCGAGCTGCAGATGCGCGACGCACAACTCCGCCAGGGCCGCGTTGTCGCTGCCTTTCAGCAGCCGGATCATTTCCAGGTGCTCGTCGGCCGCGGCTTCGGCGTGCCCGGCGGCGGCGGTGCGCTGCGCCCGCACCGGCAGGCTCAGCCACATGTAGTGGCGGATCGAGCCGATCAGGTACGGGTTGCCGCAGCCGCCGAACAGCGTCAGGTGGAACTCGTCGTTGATGCGGTGCACGGTGCCGTGGTCGCCGGCCCGCAGCGCCGCGATGAACTGCTGCTGCAGCGCCTCCAGCGCCGCGACCAGCGCGGGATCGGCCGGCAGCGGGATGCGCAGCGCCGCCTGCCGCTGCAGCAGCTCGCGCACCTCGTAGATCTGCCGCACCTCGGTGGCGGCCAGCGCGCGCACGCTCGCGCCCTTGTTCTTCTCGCGCACCACGATGCCGATGCGCTCCAGCTCGGCCAGCGCACGCCGCACGCCATGCCGCGTGGCGCCGAAGCGCGCCATCAGCGGGTCTTCGACCAGCCGGCTGCCGGGCGCGAGGCGGCCGAAGATGATGTCTTCGCCGAGCAGGCGGGCGACGTCCTGGGCCTCGGCGGGCAGCGGCGGGGGTTCGGGGCGGCGCGTCATGAGCGGTCGATTCTGCCAACAGTCCCATCCACAAGACACCAGGAGACAAGCGAATGAGCAAGATCGGATTCATCGGCGCCAGCGGCCTGATGGGCCATGGCATGGCGAAGAACCTGCAACTGAAGGGCCATGCGCTGCACCTCACCGTGCACCGCAACCGCGATCGGGTGGCCGACCTGGTCGAGCGCGGCGCGGTGCAGGTGGACACGCCGGCCGAGCTGGCCGCGCGCTGCGACGTGGTGTTCATCTGCGTCACCGGCACGCCGCAGGTCGAGGGGCTGTTCGCCGGCGACGGCGGGCTGCTCGCGCGGCCGAAGCCGGGGCTGGTGGTCATCGATTGCTCGACCAGCGAGCCGGCCTCGACCGCCGCGCTGCGCGAGCGCTGTGCCGCGCAGCAGGTGCTGCTGATCGATGCGCCGCTCGCGCGTTCGGCTGCCGATGCCGAAGCCGGGCGGCTGACCGTGATGGTCGGCGCCGAGCCGCAGGATTTTGCGCGCATCGAGCCGCTGCTGCGCTGCTTTGCCGAGAACCTGCACCATGTCGGCCCGCCGGGCGCGGGGCATGTCGTCAAGCTGCTCTACAACTTCATGGCGCAGGCCATCTGCACGTCGACGGCCGAGGCGTTTGCGGTCGGCCGGCGCGCGGGCGTCGACCTGGGGCAGCTGGTGGCGGTGACGACGGTCGGTGCGGTCAACTCCGGCCTGTTCCAGGCGATGGCGAAGACGCTGCAGGGCGACGTGAAGGGCTTGTCGTTCGAGCTCGACAACGCGCGCAAGGACCTGCGCTACTACACCCACCTGGCCGAGAGCCTGACGGTGCCGGCCTGGCTGGGCGAGGCGGTGCACCAGTCGCTGACGCTGGCCAGCGCGCTGGGCCACGGCGCGAAGTTCGTGCCCTCGCTGGTCGAGGCGCAGGAGCAGATCACCGGGACGACGCTGGTGCCGCGCTGAGCCGCCATCCGTTCGCGCTCAGCCCAATCCGTTCGGGCTGAGCCCAATCCGTTCGGGCTGAGCTTGTCGAAGCCTTGGTGCCATGCGCGCAGGCCCTTCGACAGGCTCAGGGCGAACGGATTGGCGCGGGTCAGGCCTCATCGGCCAGCGCCCGCAGCACATCCAGCAGCACGTTCGCGCCGTCGCGCAGCTGCCCGGGTGCGGTGAACTCGCGCGGGTTGTGGCTGATGCCGCCGCGGCTGGGCACGAAGATCATCGCCGACGGCGCGATGCGCGCGATCATCTGCGCGTCGTGCCCGGCGCCCGAGGTGATGCGCCGCTGCGTGAGCCCGCGGGCCGCGGCGGCGTGCTCGATGAGGCCCACCAGGTGCTCGTCGAAGCGCACCGGCTCGAAGCGGGCCAGCGAACGCGCGGTGATCGCCACACCCTGTTCGGCCGCCAGCCGCTGCATGAAGCCGGCGAGCTCGGACTCGGCGCGTTGCAGCGTGGCTTCGTCGGTGTTGCGCAGGTCAACCGTCAGCGTGGCGCGCGATGCGATCACGTTGATCAGGTTCGGGTGCAACTCGATCGCGCCGACGGTGCCGACCTGCGAGCCGCCGAAGCGCAGCGCCAGCTCGCGCACGAAGACGGCGATCGCCGCCGCGCAGTGGCCGGCGTCGCGTCGCAGGTGCATCGGCGTGGTGCCGGCATGGTTCGACTGGCCCTGGATCGCGATCGACTGCCACGAGATGCCTTGCAGGTCGTGCACCGCGCCGATCGCGATGCCTTCGGCCTCCAGCACCGGCCCCTGCTCGATGTGCAGCTCGACGAAGGCATGCGGGCGCAGCGTGCCGCAGCGCATCGCGCCGGCGAAGCCGATGCGTTGCAGCTCGTCGCCGAGGCGCGCGCCATCGGTGCCGATCGTGTCGAGCGCCTGCTGCAGCGGCAGCCCGCCGGCATGCACCAGCGAGCCCATCATGTCGGGCATGAAGCGCACGCCCTCCTCGTTGGTGAAGGCGGCCACCACCAGCGGGCGGCGCGTGCGGATGCCGTGCGCGTCGAGCCAGTGCACCACCTCCAGCCCCGCCATCACGCCGTAGATGCCGTCGTAGCGGCCGCCGGTGGCGACGGTGTCGATGTGCGAGCCGGTCATCACCGGTGTCAGGTCGTGCGTGCCGGCGCGGACACCGAACAGGTTGCCGATCTGGTCGACGTGCACCTCGAGCCCGGCTTCCTGCATCCAGCGCACCAGCTGCTTGCGGCCTGCGCGGTCGGCATCGGTCAGCGCGATGCGGCAGACGCCGCCGCCGTCGATCGCGCCGATGCGCGCGTGCTGCTCGATGCGCTCGATCAGCGCGGCCTCGTCGATGCCGTCGTTCGAGCGCCAGGCGGCTTGCGCGGCCAGCACCGTGCCCGCCGAGCGGCCGGTGAGCGACGCGTACACACCCGGCGCCGTCGAGCCTTCGGTGTTCAGCAGCAGCACGCGGGCGTTCGCGTCGAGACCCAGCTGACCGGCCGCGGCGATCAAGCCCGCCAGCCCGGCCGCGCCCGATTCGCCGGCGAGCACCGGCACATCGCCGGCACTGCCTTCGGCGAGCGTGCGCATCGCCTGCACGGCCGCGTCGTCGCTCACCGTGATGAAGGCATCGACGGCCGGCTGCAGGAAGCGCCACGCGAGCGGCGAGGTCTCGCCACACGCCAGCCCCGCCATCACCGAATCGACCGAGCCACTGGCGCGCGCCGGCTGCCCGCTGCGTGCGCTCTGCAGCAGGCAATCGGCCTGCTCGGGCTCGACGACGATGAACACCGGCCGCTGCGCGCCGAAGCGCTCCCAGAAGTGGCTGACGATGCCCGCGGCCAGCCCGCCGACGCCGCCTTGCACGATGACGTGCGTGAATGGCGGCCCCCCTGTTTCCAGCACCTCGTCGGCGATGCTGCCGTAGCCCTGCATCACGTCGCGCGGGATCTCTTCGTAGCCGTCGTACGAGGTGTCGGAGACGACTGTCCAGCCGTTCGCCGCGGCCAGCCGTGCGGCCTCGCGCACCGAGGCGTCGTAGTCGCCGGCGATGCGCACGATCTCGGCGCGGAACGCGGCGATCGGCGCCTCGCGTTCGGCGCTGACGTGGGCGTGCAGCACGATCACGCAGCGGCAGCCGATGCTTTGCGCGGCGGCCGCGAGCGCGCGGCCGTGGTTGCCGTCGGTGGCGCTGATGACGACCAGCTCGCGCAGCGCCTCGGCATGCTTCCCGGCCAGCAGGTCGGCCGCTTGCCAGCCGCGATCGGGCCAACGCCGCAGGATCAAGCGCAGCAGCGCGAGCGGTGCGCCCAGCGCCTTGAAGCTGCCGAGCGGCGAGCGCGTCGATTCATCCTTCACCGCGAGGTGGGCGATGCCCAGTTGCGCGGCCAACCGCGGTAGCGGCCACAGCGGCGTGGCGCCTTCGTTCAACAGCGACCAGGCGCGCAGCCAGCGCCGGCCCTCGCGCCCTGACTTGATATTCAGGATCGCCCGCAGCGCGTCGTCATACGGCCGGCGTTCGGCCCGTGGGTTGAGGAACAGCATCAGGCCTCCCGCCGCGGCAGCCGCTGGCGAATGATTTCCGCGAAGAAGCGCGCGCCGATCGGCAGCAGCGCGTCGTTGAAGTCGTAGCGCGCGTTGTGCAGCGGCACGGCGCCGGGGCTGTCGCCATCGCCGTTGCCGATGAAGACGAAGGCGCCGGGCACGACGCGCAGGAAGGCGCCGAAGTCTTCCGAGATCATCATCGGCGCGACCTGGTCGTCGACGCGGTCCGCGCCCACCACCTCCACAGCGGCGGCCACGGCCACCGGCACGCATTGCGCCCAGTTCACCGTCGGCGCGAACTCGTGCGTGTAGTCGACCTCGCAGCGTGCGCCGTGGGCGCTGCAGATGCCCTCGCACAGCTCGCGCATGCGCCGTGCGAGAAGAGCCTGCACCTCGGGCGCATAGCTGCGCGTGTCGCCCTTGATCGTGACGTGCGTCGGCAGCGCATTGCGGATGCCGTCGGTGACGAACTCAGTGCACGAGACGACGGCCGGCAGCCCCGGATCGACCGAGCGCGCGACGATGGTCTGCAGCGCCAGCACGATCTCGGCGCCGATCACCAGCGGGTCGACGGCCATGTGCGGGCGCGCCGCGTGGCCGCCGCGGCCGGTGATGCGGATCACGAAGTTGTCTTCGCTGGCCATGATGCCGCCCACGCGCGTGGCGATGTGGCCGACCGGCAGGCCGGGCATGTTGTGCGCGCCGTAGATCTCGTCGATGGGGAAGCGCTCGAACAGGCCGTCGGCCATCATCGCCGCCGCGCCGCGGCCGTGCTCTTCGGCGGGCTGGAAGATGAAGCGCACCGTGCCGTCGAAATCCCGCCGCTGGGCCAGCAACTGCGCCGCACCGAGCAGCATCGCCATGTGGCCGTCGTGCCCGCAGGCGTGCATGCAGCCGGGGTTCAGCGAGGCGTGGGCGCGGCCCTCGGCGGCTTCGGTGAGGGCGAGGGCATCCATGTCGGCGCGCAGGCCGATCGCGCCGGTGCCGCGGCCGACCGTCAGCGTGCCGACGACGCCGGTGCCGCCGATGGAGCGGTGCACCTCGATGCCCAGCAGCTCGAGCACGCGGGCCACGTGGTCGGCGGTGCGGCGCTCGTTGAAGCCGGTCTCGGGGTGGCGGTGCAGGTGGTGGCGCCAGCTTTGCAACTGGGCTTCGAACTCGGTGGCTGACGGGATGGACATCGCGGGCTCCGGGCGAGGCGGATGCTGCATTGTCGGCAGCAGCGCGTGAGCGGATTCACCGCGATTCAGCGTGGCGTGATGCGTTTGTCCCGTTTTGCTGGCCGAGAATGGGTGAATGGACCGACTCGACACCCAGATCCTGAACCTGCTGCAAGACGATGCATCGCTGCCGATGCGCACGCTGGCCGAGCGGGTGCACAGCTCGCCGGCCACGTGCCAGCGGCGCATTGCGCAGCTCAAGGCCTCGGGCGTGCTGATGAAGCAGGTGGCGATCGTCGACCGGCAGCGCGTGGGGCGGCCGCTGACGGTGTTCGTCTCGGTCGAGCTCGACAAGCAGAACGATGCGCTGCTGCGCAACTTCGAGAAGAAGATGGCCGCCGAGGACGACGTGATGGCCTGCTACGAGGTGTCGGGCGAGTTCGACTTCTTGCTGATCGTGAACTCGGCGTCGATGGAGCGGTACCACGCGTTCACGCGCGAGGTGTTCTCGTCGAACAACAACGTGCGGAATTTCAAGAGCACCTTCGCGATGAACTGTTCGAAGTTCGAGACGCGGATCGCGCTGGCCGAGCCGGGGGAGGCCGGGGCTTGATGACGGGGATCGAGGCGCTGTACTACGGTCGGCACCGGCTGACGTTTCGCATCGGCACCTACCTGGCGCTGATCCGCATGATGGGCATCGCGCACCTGGTGACCACGCTGTACGGGCATGCGCAGCTGGTGTCGCAGACGCAGGCGCGGCTGGCGCGCACGCGGCAGACGCTGCGCGAGCTGATCTGCCATGGCTTCGACAGCGAAGCGGGGCAGGCGGCGGTGCAGCGGCTGCGAGATGTGCACCGCCACGTGCCGGCGGATGCGAGCGACTACCGCTATGTGCTGGCGACGTTCTTCCTGGAGCCGCTGCGCTGGAACGACCGGCATGCACGGGTGAAGCTGGAGGCGCACGAGACGGCGCTGCTGCTGGGTTTCTGGCAGCGCGTGGGGCTGGAGATGGGGATGAGCGACCTGCCCGAGACGCTGCCGCAGTGRCAGCAGCTGCAGCGCGAGTACGAGGCGCGCTGCATGGCGCGCACGCCCGAAGGCGAACGCCTGGCGCGCCTGTGCCTGCGGGATGTGGTGAAGCTGACGGTGCCCTTCGGCACGCGCTGGGCGTTCCGGCAGGGGATGCTGGCGACGATGGAGCCGGGGGTGCGGGAGGTGTTGGGGTTGGGGGAGGCGAGGGGGTGGGTGCGGTGGATGGCGCGAGCTGTGTCGTGAAGATGGCACGGGCCTGCGGCCCCGGCCTTGTTGCCATGCCATGGAACGCAACGCAAAATGCCGGTACCTGCCCCACCAGGAGAAACGATGACACTGTTCGAGCGAAATGTGCTTGCTTATGAGCAACAACTTCCCCGCCTTCTTCAAAACGATGAGGGGAAGTACGCGTTGATCCGCCAAGCCGAAATCGTCGACGTGCTGGAGTCGGAAGACGCAGCCATCACGGCGGGATATGAACGCTTCGGCGCGAGTGACTTTCTGGTCAAGGAAGTGCTTCGCAGCGATCTGGAGCTCATCCAGCGCACATAGTCTGCATGCCTGCCACCGCGTTCCCGAAGTCGACACTCGGGGCGATTGTCCACGTTGCGCTGTTGCCCAGCTCGCGCCATCGTCTTGCGACCGCGAGCTTGCTCAATCCACCTGTGGAAGCTCGCATCCGCATGCTGCTGGATACAGGCGCAGAAAACTCTTGCGTTGACTGTCGGCATATCGATGCGGCTTGGAACCTTGCCCCTCTCACCTTTCATCTGAGCCAGTCCATGGGCAGCCTCAATCGTGTGCCGGTGTTCGACCTTGAGTTGAAGATCATGTCGGGACCGAACGCGACTTTGCCGTTCTGGGTGCACGATCCTCTGCTGATACCAGTCGGAGCAACAAGCCCTTTGACGGCCTTCCTTATGACGGCGTGATCGGGCGTAACGTCTTGGATCGTGGCGTGTTGATCTATGACGGAATCAACGCACATTGCACGTTGGCTTACTGAGCAGTTGCCTTCGAGTCATTGAGTAGTGATGAACCGCAGATGCGGATGCATCCACGCGGGAGCGAGCGGCAGGTCTTTCAGCAACCGAGCTCGATCCGCGGCGGACAAGGTCTTGCGCAGTGCTCGATGCGTTCCGGCGTGACGTGTTGCTCGCCGACGCTGCGCAGGGCAGCGAACACGAGGCTGCTCATGGGGCTGGCAGGAACACCGATTGCCCGCGCCCCTGAATGGACCGTCCCGATCCCGACAACGACACCCCCGAGCATCCCGCCGACGCGCCACCCCGAGCCGGCCTGACCCGCAACCGCGTCTCGGTCTTCGCGCTGGCCGTCATCACGCTGATCGTGCTGCTGCTGTGCTGGCGCATGACCGAGCCCTTCATGTCGGCGCTGGTGTGGGCGGTGGCGCTGGCGATCGTCGCGAACGGCCTGCACCGGCGCATTGCCCGGCGCATGGAGAGCCGCCCGAACCTGAGCGCCGGCCTGACGACGGCCTTGCTGGCTGCCGTGCTGCTGGTGCCGGCGGCGGCCGTGGCGCCGGTGGTGGTGGACAAGGCGCGCGAGGGCTGGGAGCACCTGCGTTCGGACGAAGTGCGCCAGCGCATCGACGAGCTGGTGCGCGACAGGCCCACGCTGGCGCGCGCCGTGGCCTGGGCGACGAAGCAGATGCCTTCGAGCGACGAGATGGCCAAGCAGCTGGCACCGCGGCTGCAGGGCTTCCTGACCGGATCGCTGTGGGGCAGCGTGCAGCTGCTGGTGACCTTCTTCGCGCTGTTCTACCTGCTGCGCGACCGCGACCTGGCGCTGCGCTGGCTGCGATCGATCCTGCCGCTGACAGGCCGCGAGACGAGCCGCATCTTCAAGCGCGTGGCCGAGGTGGTGCGTGCCAGCGTGCTGGGCACGGTGCTGATGGCGGCCGCGCAGGGGCTGCTGGGCGGGCTGATGTTCTGGTGGCTCGGGCTGCCGGCGCCGGTGCTGTGGGGGCTGGTGATGTTCGTGCTTTCGATGCTGCCGGTGCTGGGCGCGGCCATCGTGTGGATCCCGGCGGCGGGGCTGCTGCTGCTGGAAGGCAGCTGGGAGAAGGCGCTGATCCTGGCGCTGTGGGGATCGATCGTCGTCGCGCTGGTCGACAACCTGCTGTACCCGGTGCTGATCGGCCGTCAGCTGCGGCTGCACACGCTGCCGGCGTTCATCGCGATCGTCGGGGGCCTGGTGGCGTTCGGGGCGACGGGGCTGGTGATCGGGCCGCTGGCGCTGGCGATGGGCGTGGCGTTGCTGGAGGTGTGGCGCAGGCGGCTGCCGGCTCACTGATCGGTGCTGCGGCAGGCGGGGGTCGGTGCCGTGCCATCGAACCGGGCCTGCGTCCACGCCATCAAATCCTTCACCAGCGGCGAATCGGCCGCGACCAGCGACAGGTGATCCCGCTCCGCATACCGCCGGTGGTCGATCACCCGCCCCGCCTGGCAGCGCGCTGTGACGAAGCGCGACTGCAGCTCGGGCAGCACCACCTCATCCGCCAACCCTTGCGCCACCAGCACCGGCTGCACCCACGGCCCGAGCGGCGTGTTCTCGGCCAGCCGCTGGCCCAGCGCGCCACCCGTGGGCGGCGTGGAGAAGATGCTGCCCCCGGCCGCCACTGCCTCGAGCGCGGTGAACGCCGCCTTGCCGCCCGCGATGCAGCGTGACGCGATGTCGCGCGCCACCAGCGCCGGCCAGCCGCGTGCGTAGGCGTCGAACTTCACGTCGCCATACGTGTCGCTGTAGGCCTGCAGCACGTACGACGAGGTGATGCGGCCGAGCGGCGTGTGCTGCACGGCGCTCATCAGCGCCGGCAGGTCGCTCGCCGGGGCGAGGGCGGCGATGCCGGCCAGCGGCACATCGGGCGCGTAGGTGGGCGCGAGCATGCCGGCCCACAGCGCAGCGTTGCCGCCTTGCGAATGGCCCCAGGCGACGGTGCGGTCGGCGAGCGCCACGCCCGCCATCTGCCGCGCGGCCCGCACCGCATCGAGCGCGGAGCGGGCCTGGCCGGTGCCGACGAGGTAGGGGTGGATGCCGGCGGCGCCCAGGCCCACGTAGTCGGTGGCGACCCAGACCCAGCCCTGGGCCAGCAGCGGCTGCAGCGCGGGCGCGTGGGCGAACGGATCGCCCAGCAGCGAGGGCGCGCAGCCGCGCACGATGCCGGTGCTGCCGTGCGCCCACGCGACGACCGGGCGCGGGCCGGCGGGTGCATTGCGCGCGACCATCACGATGGCGCTGGCGAGGGCGGGCGAGCCGTCGTCGCGCGTGGTGGCGTGGAGGATGCGCCACGCGACGGCGCCTTCGGGCACGCCGCGGGTGAAGGGCTCCTGGCGCAGCAGCGTGCCGGGGCGGAAGGGGACGCGGTAGGTGGCGTTGTAGAAGGGGTCGGGGGTGGTGGGGAGGGTGAGCCACCAGGCTGCAAAGATGAGCAAGAGAGCGAGCAGCGGCGCGGCCGCCAGGGCGATCAGCAGGAGACGTGGCAGGCGGCGCATCGGGCCGATTCTGCGGCAGGGCGCGTGCTACATTGGCCGCGCCCCGGCGAGAGCCTGGGTCGAGATTGGCGTCTCGGAAGATACCCGCGTGAGGCCGCCCACTGGCGGCTTTTTCATCACGCGCGCGCATTCAACTTCTGGAGCCAATACGCATGAGCATCGATGCCGCTGACGACGAGGAGTCTCCCTCGTCCTTTCCCTCGCAGTTCGAGGAATTTCGGTGGACCGATGAGTCGACGGACGATCGGCCCATCGAGGCGCGTCACCTCAATCAATTGATTGGGCAGACGATCGATGTTGCCGATGGGGTTCGAGCGCTGCTGGAGATTGCCGAGTTCGATGATTGGCTGCGCATGGACGATCACACACCGCTGATCGATCGGTGCCGACACGATTCGCTGAGGCGCTTGAGCGTCACGGCGTTGCGGCTGCTGTCGGAGGAGGCGGAACGGGTGGGAGAGTGGGCGCGAACCGGCGCACGGCGGTGACGTGGATGCAAGGACCTATGGCATCTGTCGCTTCACGTCACACAGTGCGGATCTCAACTACGAATGATCGATGTTTGTCGACACCTCCACATTGAACGTGAACACCAAGCAGCCAATATGCCTTTCACCGGTAGCTGCGTTGCTGTTTGCCTCAATTGCGCGAGCTGTGACATGCAATGAGTGTGGCTACGTGAATGGGCGTGACATCTTCATGCGCCGGTGCGAAGAAGCCAGGCCGGCCGAGCCGATGCGCAGTGCAGCCCGCAACGCCGCGTTCGCATCCTCATGCGCGGGGCGGCCGCGGTCAGTCGAAGCACAACTCAGCACTCTCCTCCTACAGTTTATGGAACATCGAGATGACCCCGTAGCCAAGCCGAACCAGCCGCTGCTAGTATCCGACGGGGTGAGGTGTTCGCCTCGCAAATATCAATCTAGGTAAGGGGGAGAAATGATTTCTGAAAGCAAGGGAAAGGCTGCGGCGAATCCAACGAAAGAGTTTTTCGTTCGAATGATCACTAGAGATATAACTCTTGAAGATTGCATTTTGGATCTCATTGACAATAGCGTCGACGGAGCCTGGCGCAGCGAAGGAAGTCGCCCAATGGGGCTGGCCGAAGGTGCGGACCTTTCAAAATACTCCATATCAATAGTCGCTGGCGCGGACAGATTCGATATCGAAGATAATTGCGGCGGCATGACGCTTGACGATGCTATTAATCATGCATTCAGCTTCGGGCGGCATATCGAAGACGGGCACGACAATTACAGTATCGGTGTCTACGGAATCGGCATGAAGAGGGCGGTGTTTAAGCTCGGTTCAGACATAACCATCCGTAGTACATACGACACCGATGCGGGGGTTAGGGAGTCGTTTCTCGTTCCGATCAACGTGAATGAGTGGGTTGCAAAGAGTACGCCTCCGTGGGACTTTGATATTAATAACGATGAGCCACTGAGTAGTCCCGGTGTAAAAATATCTATTGAATCCCTTACCGCGGGCGCGAAGCAGTCGTTCGGTAGCCCAGCTTTTATACAGGAGCTCCGTCGAACGATAGCTCGCGACTATACACTTCATCTGAACCGCGGACTGGAAATATCCCTCAATGGTACGCTAATCACCAACTGGCCTATCGAGTTGCGCCGCAGCGACGAATTCGTGCCCATGAGGATGGAGTACACCGATGAGATTGACGGAAATTCTGTAAGTGTCGAGATTTTGGCCGGGATGGCTGCGCCGCCACCAGATACTTCTGAACCGGACAACGAGGATGAAGGCGATAAGCGATTTGGTTGGTATGTTGTCTGCAATGGCCGCATAGTACTTGCGGCTGACAAAACAACAATATCAGGGTGGGGTAGTGACGATTGGCCGCAATGGCATCGCCAATACTCTGGATTTATGGGAATAATATTATTCACTGCCGAGAACGCAGCGGCACTTCCTTTAACGACTACAAAGAGAAGTGTTGATATATCGTCGGAGATATTCAGGCACGCCCGTCCTCAAATGCGAGAGGTTACAAAGAAATGGATTGCATATACGAACCAGCGCAAGCAATCGTTGGAGGAGGCGAAAGCAAGAGAAGCGGCTGCCGCGCCCATACGAATCTACGAGGTGGCAAAGCGAGCGACAGTATCTCTTCCAAGATTGACAAGCATTGCGCCTGCAACGCCATCACCCGCAAATGTTGCCTATACGGTTCCAGTAGCTCGGCTTAAGAAGCTTGCCAAAGAGTTCGGCAGTATCAACATGAGCTATAGGGAGGTCGGCATCAAGTCGTTCGAGTATTCATTCAAAGACTTGGTGGGAGAGGAGTGATGCCATCCTTCGATTCCATTAACTACAGTCTGCGCCCCAGCAAGAGTATTCAAAGACAGTTGGTATTTGAAGGTGTCCGCAGGCTCCAAGTCGTTCTCGATCTCGAGCGTTTGGTATACGTCGGGTTTGGGTCAATCTGGTTCGCGGATTTCCTTCTTGCGCATAGGTTGCTCCAAATTGAAGATATGGTGTCCATAGAATCGAACGAGATAGGCTACAAGCGTGCAGTTTTCAACGCGCCGTATGCCACCGTTCGAGTAAAGCATGGATTCTCGTTCGATGTCTTGCCGAAATTGTATGAGGATCCTCAAATTCGCGGTCGACCCTGGTTTATATGGCTCGACTACGACTACGAGCTAAACGAGTCCGTGTGTGGGGACTTGCGATCTGTCATAGAGAATGCTCCGGCCAATAGCATACTCGCCGTTACGTTTAGTGGGCTGGAGAAAAAGTATGGCAATCCTCCAGATAGGCCGGCAAGGTTGCGTGATATATTGGGCGCCGCCGTACCAGATGATCTTTCAAAGCTCGCTTGCAAGGATGATGCGATGCAAGATACTCTCGCCAATCTTTGTCTTGATTTTATGACCTCTGTCGCAGCCGATATCTCTCGCCCCGGAGGCTTCGTGCCCTCGTTTCGGGCAATCTATCGAGATAACGCACCAATGGTTACCGTTGGTGGCGTGCTTCCGGCCAAGGGCGCAGCGAGGACGGCTCGTGACGAGGTCAATGGTGCTGGCTGGCCAGGCAGACCCGCGGGCCAAATCCAGGCACCCCATCTCACCATTCGAGAGGCAGTTGCCCTTCAATCAAAACTTCCTTGCCGAACAAAATTGACTCGCGCTGATATCGAGGCGCTGGGTTTTGATCTGGAAGAGGAGCAGCTTATTGCTTTTCAGAGATATTATAGAGAATATCCCTCTTTTGCGCAGATTGTATCCTGATTCACATTGGCTTGTTGGGTATTAAATAAATGATTCTGGTTGATTTGTTCTCTGGGTGTGGTGGATTCTCGCTTGGAGCCAGGCAGGCGGGTTTCGATGTTGCCGCTGCATTCGATATAGATCCCATCCTGACTTCTGCCTACTCGTTTAATTTCCCTCAATCGAAGTTGCTCCTAGCCGACGTCTCCAAGCTGACGCGAGAAAATGTACTGGAAGAGGCCGGTGAGAAAATTGACGGAATAATAGGCGGGCCTCCTTGTCAAGGCTTTAGTGATATCGGTTTGCGGAATTCGAAAGATCCCCGTCGTCAACTTGTGGTTGATTACTTCAGAGTGATTTCTGAAATACGACCGAAGTTCTTTGTGATGGAGAACGTTCGTGGCTTAGCATATTCCGATGCGAGGGAGTTGTTGGATTCTGCGCTCGCATTGGTATCTGATGCCTATGATCTCCTTGGTCCGATAATATTGAATGCGGCTGATTTCGGTGCGGCAACTAATCGAAAGCGATTGTTTGTCATCGGCACTCTAAAAAAAGAGGGGGCTAAGATTTCCCTGGGCGACATAGACCGCATGCGACGACCGGCCGTGACAGTCAGGGCTGCGATAGGTGACCTCGTTGGCGCAGGATTTATCGGCGATTGTGAAGATGGATTTGATACTTGGAAAATAACCAAGCCAGGCAGGCATTCCTCATATTCTTCGATGCTGAGGTCAAAGGGTGGGCGATTCACGAGCCACCGACCTACCCGCCACACCTCTAAAGTACAAACAAGATTTTCGAAGGTTGCACAGGGGGAGTTCGATGTGATCGGTCGTCATCCTCGTCTGCACTGGGATAGTCAATGCCCAACTCTACGAGCAGGAACTGGAGCGGATAGAGGGTCTTTTCAATCTGTCCGGCCACTACATCCCGACGAAAATCGTGTTATTACTGTTCGTGAGGGTGCTCGACTGCAGGGATTTCCGGATTCGCATCGATTCCACCCGACGGTTTGGCATTCTTTCAGGATGATCGGCAACAGTGTGTCTCCGATAATTTCAAAAGCAATATTCTCAGTGATCGCCGAGAAATTTAGGATGAAATCGGCGGTGGGATCGAATTAGGCATGGATAGATTGACTTCGGAGCGTCGATCGTGGCTGATGTCGCRTGTCCGAAGCAAGAATACATCGCCGGAGATTCGCGTTAGGCGCGCCGCTCATGCCATTGGCCTTCGCTTTCGATTGCATCGGCGCGATCTGCCTGGTGTACCGGACATGGTGTTTCCAAAGTGGAAGATTGCACTATTTGTTCATGGATGTTTTTGGCACTCTCATCAAGGGTGTCCAAAAGCCAGCATTCCGAAGACTCGGACAGAATTTTGGTTGGAGAAGTTTGCGCGTAATGAAAAATTGGACTTGACGGCAAAAATCCGTCTCGAAGAACTTGGTTGGCGGGTCGAAGTTATTTGGGAGTGTGAAACAAAGTCGGAGGCTCTCCTCGTCTCGCGATTGAAGAAAATGTTCTCTCGCTAGTATGGGGTCTGTATTGTCTTAATGCCAGTATGGCAGGTGATTGGAGTCGCCAGCGATATTCAAGGTGCGTACGCTTATATGGTGATAAATCGGAGTCTAGCTACCGACGAAGAAGGGCCCGCTGGCACCGTCATGGCRATTGAGGATCGGTAGCGCAGCTTTGCTCACTTCGGCGCTACTGCACCACCATCTCCACTCGCCAATTCCTCCCCCTTCCCTCCTCACTCCCATTGCTCGCCACCGACGCAAAGCTCGCCACGCCCTTGGCCTCCAGCCGCTTCGCATCGATCCCGAAATCCTTCACCAGTGCGCTCACCACCGCCAGCGCCCGCTGCTGAGACAGCACCACGTTCGCATCCGCGCCGCCTTGGTTGTCGGTGTGCCCGGCGATGAACACCCGCCGCCGCCTGCTGCTTCAGCAGCGCCGCCATCTGCGGCTTCGATTCCGCTTTGAACTCGGCCTTGCCGCTGCCCATTCCGGCAGTCGCAAAAGGGGTTCGCGCATCCCACATGTCATGCCGCTACCCTCCGCGGCACCCTCAGCGAAGGACGGCCCCCATGCTCAAGCTTTACGGCTTCTCCAAAGTCAACGCCCTCGCCCGCGGCCACACCCGCGACCTGCGCGTGCTGTGGGCGCTCGAAGAGATGCAGCTCCCGTTCGAGATCGCCGGCATGGACCACCCCGCGCACGACCTGAACACCGAGGCCTATCGCCGGCTCAGCCCCTTCGAGCAGATCCCGTCGATCGATGACGACGGCCTGCGGCTGTCCGAATCCGCCGCCATCGTCCTCTACCTCGCCAAGAAGTCCGGCCGCCTGATCCCTGCCGACCGCGCCGGCGAGGCGCAGGTGATGCGCTGGTGCTTCGCCGCGATGAACTCGGTCGAGATGCCGCTGCTCAGCCTGGTGGTGCTCGATTGGTCGGCCGATGGCAGCTGCGGCAAGCACCGCGAGTTCCTGGTCGGCTGGGCGAACCGGGTGCTGGGCAACCTGGAGCGCTGGCTCGCCAACCGCGAGTTCGTCGCGACTGAGAGCTTCACCGTCGCCGACATCCTGATGACGCACGTGCTCTCGTCGGGCATCAAGGACGAGTCATTGATCGCGCCGTATCCGAAGCTCGTGTCGTACCGCGACCGGTGCATGGCCCGGCCCGCGTGGCAACGCACCTTCGCGGCTTACTGCGAGCGGGTAGAGGCAGCCTAAAGTCCTCTACGCCAGTGCTCGCCATGTCTGCCGATCCCGGTGCCCCCGCAAGTAGCGGAATTCCCCGGGCCTGAACTCCACGACAAGGTACCCGGGCCGCATCCAATACCCCTTCGCAGGGCTGATGACAGCCGCGAAGTTCTTGTCGACGAACTCGTGCCCAGGCAATTCGGCGCCGACGAAGGCGCGCTTGCCCGGCATCGACTTGGCAAGTTCCCAGTGATGGATCTCGAACACCGCGCGTGCGATGTCATCCGCTATGCCGACCGCCAGTGCCGTTGCGGCATTGCGGAACTCCGGCCCCACGGTCCATGCCTCGCGCGTTATCTCATAGAGCGACGGTGGCGGCGTGCGCTTCAGACTCTTTGGGATCGGGAAGACAAACACCATGCTGTAGTTCGACTGCGGGGCCACCGCCCGAGCCGCCATGTCGGCAACGTCCCGCGGCGTCAACCAGCCCAGCGATGTCCATTCACGCTTCATATTCGTGAGCGCTCCGCCACCCACCGACTGTCCCGGCAGGCTCTGCATCACGTCGATCAAGGCCGCTTCGACATGCCGTGCCTCTTCGGGCCCCATGCCCCAGCGCACGATCGCCCACTCCACTGCCCGGCCTGCGCGCCAGATGTCGATGATGCGAAGGTGCTTGGCGCCGTGCAGCGTCGTGATGTCGACTGCCAGCAACTTCTCCGCTTCTTCGAAGTGATCGAGCACGCGCCGATTTCCTTCGCCTGAGCCGCCTGCCTTGCCGACGTAGAACACCTGACCGTCGCGCGGGTCGCGCAGCACGTAGACGTAGCACTTCAGCTGCGGCCTGAGCAATGCATCGAAATCGATCCGATCATTGCAGCGGCGGACTTGCGGTTCGATGTCCATCTGACTCTCCCCTGATGTCACTCCAGCGCGTACGCCCACGCCACATCGGATACCTTGCCCGCGATCACCGAGAACACCAATCGGTCGTGCTGCCCGCGCCATTGGTAGACCCACAGCTGTCGCGCCGTCGCCACCAATGGTGCCCCCTCCGCCCGCGCCTCCATCAACCGCAGCACCCCTTCGCACTCCGCCGACGGGCAATTCACCCGCGCATCCGGCTCCCCCATCCGCTCCCGCACCCGCTCCACCGGCGTTCCCGCTGCTGACAACCCAGCAGCCAGGCATTGCATCAGCTGATGCTTGCGCCCCTGCCAGCGGTCCACATCCGCTGCCCAGCTTCCACCATCAAAGTGCCCGCGCACTGTTCGCAATGCAGCAAATTCCTTCGCCCATTGCGCATCGTTGCCTTCGCACGCACGCGAATTACCGCAACACGCGGCCATTGCCAACACCCAATAAATAACCTTGTTCATCTTGTTACTCCCCTCGCAGAACAGGGAGAAGTCCCCCAGAATCATTCGGCGCTCCGATGGGTGATCCCCAGCCGAGAGCGTGCGCCGATCCAGCCCACGCAGCTGGGCTGGTACCGTAAACCACAAGGGAGCTTTCCATGACCAACGTACGTCCGCAATCGCGGGCGGCACTTGCCGCGTTGTTCCTTGCAGTTTCCGCAGTACCGTCAGCTTTCTCTCAATCGTCATCCCCGCAGTCCTCGTCCCCTGCACGCCTTCCCGGGCAAGTTGCACCGCAGGATTCCGCCACCGAAATGCGCCTGCTGCGACAGCAGGAAAAGCAGCGCACCAACATCTACAAGGCCTTCTACCCCGACGCAGCCATGCTGCGCAAGGCCGCCGTCACCTTCCACGCCAACCTGCTCGAATCCAACTACGAGCAAGGCTTCCTCGTCCTCGAGCTCGAAACCGCCGACATCGCCGCACTGCGCAGCTTCGGCTTCCGCATCGAGAACGCGCCCGAGTTCATCCAGCGCCGCGACGATTTCCTGGCCGCCATCCAGGCCGCCGCCGACGCCAAGAGCCGCACCACGGCCCCAGGCGCGTCGACAGACAGCACCGGCATCACCGGCGCCGCCGCGGCCGATGCCACCATCCAGGCCATCCCCGGCTACAGCTGCTACGAGACGGTGGAGGAAACCTTCACCGCCGCGTCGGCCTTCACCACCACCTACCCGACGCTCGCAAGCTGGATCGACATCGGCGACTCCTGGCAGAAGACCGTCGGCTCCGGCGGCTACGACATGCGGGTGCTGAAGATCACCAACAGCGCCGTCGGCGGCACCAAGCCCAAGCTGTTCGTCAACAGCGCCATCCACGCCCGCGAATACACCACCGCGCCGCTCAACCTCGAGTTCGCGCGCTGGCTGCTCAACGGCTACGGCACCGATCCCGATGCCACCTGGATCGTCGACCACCACGAGGTGCACCTGCTGCTGCAGACCAACCCCGATGGCCGCAAGAAGGCCGAGGGCGGGCTCTCATGGCGCAAGAACACCAACACCGCCTACTGCGGCGCCACCAGCAACACGCGCGGTGCCGACCTGAACAGAAACTTCACGTTCGGCTGGAACAGCACCGGTGGCTCGGGCTCCAGCGGCAGCCAGTGCGACCTCACCTACCGCGGCCCCACGGCCGGCTCCGAGCCCGAGACGCAGGCGGTGCAGAACTACATCCGCAGCATCTACCCCGATCGCCGCGGCCCGAACCCGGGTGATGGCGCACCGGTCGACACGTCGGGCATCCACATCGACGTGCACAGCTACAGCCAGCTGGTGCTGTGGCCCTGGGGCACCACGAGCACGCCGACGGCCAACGCCACCGCGCTGCAGACGCTGGGCCGCCGCCTCGCGTACTTCAACGGCTACACGCCCGAGCAGTCGATCGGCCTCTACGCCACCGACGGCACCAGTGACGGCCCGAGCTACGGCGAGCTCGGCGTGGCGGCCTACACGATCGAGCTGGGCTCCAGCTTCTTCGAGAGCTGCACCACGTACAACAGCACGACCAAGCCGAAGAACCTGCCGGCGCTGATCTATGCCGCCAAGGTGGTGCGCGCGCCGTACCAGACGCCGGCCGGCGCCGACGTGACCACGGTGACGCTCGGCAGCGATGCCAGCGGCGGCGGTGTGCTCGCCGGCACGCCGGTGGCGCTGACGGCCTCGGCCACCGACACGCGCTTCAACCAGAGCAATGGCACCGAGACCGTGCTCAACGTGACCGGCGCCGAGGCCTACATCGACACGCCGCCCTGGGTGTCGGGTGCGGTCGCGATCCCGCTCACGCCCACCGACGGCAGCTTCAACCAGACCACCGAGTCGCTCAGCGGTACGCTGAGCACCACCGGCCTGGCGCTGGGCAAGCACCTGGTGTTCGTGCGCGCCAAGGTGTCATCGGGCCAATGGGGGCCGGTGACGGCGCAGTTCCTGAAGATCGCGAGCGTGGTCACGCCGGGCAACAACGAGACCGAGCCGAACGACAACATCGGCACCGCCAACACGGTGGCCGCGGCCGGCACGTGGAACGGCGCGATCGGTGCGTCGACCGACGGCGACTACTTCCTCGTGAACCTGCCGGCCGGCAAGACGCTGACCGCCACGCTGACGCCCAACGCGTCGAGCGACTACGACCTCTACATCTACAACTCGTCGGGCACGCAATTGGCTGCGAGCGAGAAGGGGTCGGGCGCCGTCGATGCAGCGAGCGTCAGCAACACCGGCACCGCGGCGTCGGCGCGCTATGTGCGCGTGAAGTTCTACAGCGGCGGCACCGGCGCGACCAACGGGAAGTACACGCTGGGCTTCGGCTGGTGAGTCTCTGAGGGAATGGGTGCGCCGCTGACATCGGCGCACCCGTTGCATCCTTCCAGCCTCGTTCAGGGAAGGGCGTAGTACTCCCCTGCGAAGTCGAGGTCGATCAAGTCCTGTGGGGACGAGAGAAAGGGATTGCCGTGTGCGGCCGCATCGGCCAGGCAGCCGGCCAGAAACTGCCGATCGCGCGGGACGTCGAGAGGCAGCGACGGGTCAAGTGAAGCGCGCCCCACGAGCGGACCGAGCTGCTCCGCGATGCGCTGATCGAACAAGTCAGCCAGCGGATCGATCGGCTGCACCGGATGCTGCTGCGCCAGCCGGGCCAGCACCGGCTCGAGCCAGCGATCGAGCGTATTGCGCAGCGGAAGCACGTGCACCGCCAACCGGTAGAGGAAACCCAGCGCGGCGTAAAGATCGCCCTCATAAGCATGGCCGTTGTTCACGCCATGGCTGAGGTGGGTCATGCCGCACCACAGCGCACCGTCAATCGGCCCGGTCCAGTCCTGGCGCACCAACTCGAAGTACTTCAGGTAGCGCGGATCCACCGTACCGCACCACGCCGCCTGCAGCACCTGCCTCGGCTCGGCTCGGTTGTGCAGGCCGTCGAAGCGCCACACCAGCCATTCATAGAGGCCGACGGCCAAGGCCATGCGTGCGCGGATCGACAGCAGCGCTGCCGCATCGAGCAGCGCCGTGTCGTCGGCACGAAAGTCGGCATCGGCACGGGCATCGTCCCAGATGAAGCGCAGGCTGTGCCGGGACGATTCGTCCAGCGCGATCCAGTCTGGCCGGTTCAAGAGACGCCCGGATATGGGTTGGCCACGCCATCGGCCTGCAGCTCAGCCGCCGACCTGAGGTAGGGATTGCGTTGCGGTGACAGCGTTGCAATGAACGAGCCGGCGCCAGCGGGGCGGAAGAAGTCGACGCCAGCGGGCGGCTGGGCCGACACCGGCAACGCGACATCCGGGTGCTGCTGCTGCAGCCGCCTCAAGGTCTCGGGCAACCAGGCCTTGAACGCCGGCGAACGGCCGCACACATGCTCTACCAGCATGCACACGCCAATGCTGGTGTCGAAGAAGATGGTGTTGTCATCCGGCACGATGCCGTACTCGAAGCAGTCGCCCATCATCGCGGCCGAGGTCCACAGCGGCCCCGTCAGCACGAAGCGCGCATCGACATCGGGTTCATCGGGCTCCGGCAGATTCGCATAGCGTGCATCGATCATCGCGGCCCAGGAGGCCTCGATGCGCTGCAGTGAGTCCGAAACGTCGATATGCCGTGACAGGCGCACGGCCACCCACTCGGTCGCGGCGATCACCAGCCCGTACGACGCCTTGGTGCTGATGGCGCGGATGGCCTCGGCGAGCTTGGGCTTGCTCTCGGAGCGAGCGCCCTGGAATCTGTTGCCGATGCTCACGTCCCATTTGTAGTCGAGCGGGAGCTGATCGATACCGGTTTGCAGCAGGTGGTCTGGGAGGTTCATGGCATTCACGCGATCAGGATTCTTCGAGGTGGTACGCCCGGCGGCACATCCATTCTTCCGCCGGTCGGCCTGCCATCGACCAACTTGGCCAGGCGACGGTGGCCACCTGCCTTGTCGCAGTCGGTCTTGCGCATCACCACCGGCTCGTTCTTGTAGTCGCAGATGTGGATGTCGATGCCGCACTCGTTGGCCGCGTGGCACAGCATTTTGTAGCAGTCCGAGCACGGCATCCCCGAGTACTCGATGCCGCCGTTGCCCTGCGAGCGCCAGTCAATGCTCAGCAGCACCTTGCCGCCGCGCAGGGTGCCTTTGGTGACCGCGTTGGTGAGCTCATTGAATATCTTGCACTCCGCATGCGCCCCCTTGCCGCCACCCGGGTGGACGTACTCATCGCAGAGCGCACCGGCCTTCTGCTTGGCCGCAGCATGCTCCGGACTCTCGCTCTCGCGGATCTCCTGGTTGAGGCCATTGCGTTGCTCGCTGGTCCCCCCCAGTCCGGTCTGGTGCAGGTAGGTGTCCGACAGCTTGTTGCTGGTGTAGGTGCTGGTGCCTGAGGCACCCGGCACCGTGCTGTGAGCCGACGAATAGGTCATGCCGGAGCCGCTGGCCATCTCCCACGGCGTCTTCTTCGGCTTGCTGCCGTCCGCCTTGGGCTTGCTGACGCGTGGGGGGCTGGTTGCGATGAAATGGGCCCGCTCGTCGAGATTGCGCTTCTGGAGCTCGCTGCAAGTGGGGACCGGCGCAGCCAAGGCTGGGGCGCCCCCATAGAGGATCATGGACATGCTCATCGCTCGGGCTCCCTCATCGATTGTTGCTGGTGGACAGATCGAGCAGGCGCGCGGCGTTCTTGCCCTCGATCTTGACGTCGAACGACCAAGCCTGGGAGATCGTCTTGCCCTGCAGGCAGTGATCGGTCACGCTCATGCCGAAGGAGCGCGTCGCCGCCTCGTCGCCGCTGCACTTCGCATAGTTGGACGTGCTCTTCAATCCGACCTGTCCGCCCTTGATCTTGACCGAGCGCGATCCCTGCGAGGTGTCGCTGGCTTGCGCGAAGTTGGGGTAGGGGATCGGGATCGGACCCGCCGGAGGGCCGGGCGGTGACAGGCAGACATCGGGCATGGCACCCGAGACATGCGTGTCGTCCTTCTCCGCGGAAATCTCTCGCCCGTTGGCGAAAACATTCGCACTCATGCTGGCTCGCTCCTGTCTCTTTGCTGCGTTCCGGTTTCCTGCATCACGCCGCTCGCACGACCAGTGCGGCTCGCTCGCCTGTGTCGCTGCCGACGTGGCACAGCGCGCGCCCCCCCGGGGCATAGCCCTCTCGCATCGCGTGGGCCGCCCAGGCAAGCAGGCACGGCAGGATGGCCGCACCGACTTCGCCCAGATGCTCGATCGGGTGCCACATCGGGAGCGGCTGGGCCCGTTCGCTGCGGTCCAGGCGCATCGCGACGAGCAGCGCTTCCTTGAACTTGTAGTGCTCGCCGGACAGGTCGCTCAGGCGGAACGCCATGTCGCCCATCGTCGCGCCGGCACTGGACATGGCCTGGCGCACCGCCTGCGCCAGGCCCTGGCCGCGCAGCGGCGAGGTGCTCTCGATGGTGGCCGCCTCCACGGCCTGGCCGCCGCTCGCGACATACGGCTCTGCGGCACCGGCGGTATGTGCGGACACCAGTACCGCCGCCCCGGCCTCGCCCGGCAGGAAGCCGTTCGAGTTGCCGGTGCACAACAAGCGGCGCTGTTGATCGTAGGCCCGCAGCGTTTCGCGATCGATGTAGCTGTCGACCCCCGCCACCAGCACGTGGCTCGCGCGCCCGCCCGAGATCAGCTCGCGCGCATGCGCGAGGGCCTGCGCGCAGCCGGTCTGGCCGGCAGCGAAGGTTCGCGAATCGGGGTGCAGGCGGGTCTCGAGGCGTTCCGCCAGCGCCGCCAGCAGTTGCGTCTCGATCTGCGCCGCGCGCCCGGGTCGCGAGGGGTGCGACACCCCGACCAGAAGGGGAATCTCGGCCAGCCCGCCGGCGCCGCTCCCTTGCAGGCACTCGTGGATGGCCGGGCTCAGCAGGTCGGCCAGCAGCGCCACGCCGCCCCAGCGTTGCGGCAGATCGACGCGCGCACACCGGTAGGGCTCTCCGCCTTCGAGGTCGGCCCACGCCTGCGTGCGCACACCGCTGATCCCCGCCCGCAAGGCCGCCAGCGTCGACGGCGCGTTGTAGCCAAGCGCAGTGACCAGCCCGGAGGCCCGCAGCGACAGTTGCAGGTTCATCGGCGCGCCCTCGCACGCTTGGCGGCCACGGCATCCGCCAGGCTGCGGTGGTAGGTCTTGTCCGGGAAGCGCCGCGCGCGATGCCAGGCTTGCGTCATCTCGCCAATGATGGTTTCCTTCACGTCGAACACGCTTTTGCCGAGGGCGATGCTCGCACGCCAGGTCAGCGTGAAGCGCTCCTCGTCGGGTTCGAGCACGATGGTGTCGAGCACCGCGTCGCGCGTGACGTCGCGGCCGCGATGCGGAACGAAGGTGACCGGCACGGCCAGCCGCGGCAGCTGGAATGCGCGCAGGCCGTCCGCAGTGAGGTGCTGCAGCACGACCTCCTCGCCACCCTGCGGATGTGCAATGACCTGGTCTGCGGGCGCGGCCTGAAAGTAGCGTTCGTCGAAGTCATCCGGCCAGAACGGTGCCTGCTCGTCGAGCCAGCGATCGTCATAAGTGCCGGCGTAGCGGTGGCGCGGCGCCCAGTGGCGGCCGATCGGCGTGAGTGCCATCGGCCGGTAGTCGCCGTCATGCTGCGACACCGGGCGGGTGGTCTCCTCGGTATTGGGCAGGGGTTGGCCGTCGATGTGGTCGGTGTGCCGCCAATAACCGCGGCCCGCCGGGTTGGCGATGAACGTGTCGACCCGCCCGGTGCGCGCCAGGGTCGTGTTGTCGATGCCGCCGAAGGCCCGCTCGTAGCCCACCGACATCGCCGAGAAGGGCACGGCTTCACTCGCGCTGACGACGCCCAGCAGGCTCTTGCGCCATTGCCGGTCGCCGACGACGGTGAATTGCTTGCTCATCGTTCCCACGCGCAGGCCGGCCACCAGGCGCCTGGCCATGCCGCCGCCCGGTGCGCGGGCATGGCCGAGCAGCAACACGTCGCAGGCCGGCTTCATGTGTGCAAAGTCGGTCTCGCGCAGCGGCGCGCTGAGGCCGGGCTCGTCGACGAACTCGTCGGCACGCACGAGCGGTTGCTGCTCGTCATGAACCGTCGCCCCCTCACCCTGCCGGCTCGGCATCCGGAACGTGGCCTTCACGATCGCAACCAGCAACTCCCGGCCATCGCGCTGGAAGCCCATGGTCCAGGTGGCAGGGAACGCCGTCACATTGGTGAACTTCATGCGGCGAGCCGCCGGTGTTGCCAGTCGGCACGCGCGGTCACGGGGAACACGGCGGTGCCCCGGCGCAGCCGGGCGGCTTCGAGCGCCGCACTGCGGCGCTGCAGCTGGGTTCCGTCGCGAAGCAGCTGCACGGCGGCCTCTTCGCTGACGGGGCGCCCCCCGAGGTGCCGGACACCCGCACGGAACCGCCCCGACTCGACCCGCCACCAGCGGCGCAACGCATCGGCACTGGCCCACCAGGCATCGGCATCGTCCGCGTGTTCCTCTTCCGACGTGGGCGCGTCGCGCCGCAACAGAGGGTCTTCCAGGTCGACGCCGGTGATCATCGCCAGCGCTTGCGCCGCGGCACGCGCCAACGCGTCTTCGTCGCAGAGCTGAAGCAGCCAGGGCACGGTGGCCGGGTCCCCGTGGGCGCCTGCAGCGACGATGGCCTGTCGCTGAGTCCCGCTGTCGCTCGCCAGGCGGCGGATCAATTCGCGAGCCCACCCGGCACGGCCGGCACGCATCGAGACTTCCAGGGCCGGACCAGGCACATGCGCCTCGATGCCGGCCTCGAAAGCGCGCTCGGCCGCATCTTCGTCGCCGCCCAGTGCACGTGACCACGCGGTCCAGAAACGACAGGCGGCGTCCGGGTCCGCGGCCGACGTCTCGATCCGGGCCTGGAACTCGACCAGGCCCAATTCGCCGACCGCACGCAACGCGTGGGCGCGCAGGCCCGCATGCGGATCGTCGAGCGCCGCGACGAGTTGCTGCCGCACGACCGCGCGTTGAGCCACCCGCGCCGCCAGGGCGATGGCGCGATGCGCGGCCACCGGCGACAACGCGATGCGATCCAGCAGCGACTCGAGCGCCACCGGGTCGAGCCACGACAGCGCCGCAACGAACGGCTGCGCCCAGGCTGGATCGCTGCTGGCGATCGACAGCGTGTGTGCCATGGCGTCGGGATCCTGGCGGCCGAAAGCGAGATGCGTTGCGACGAACAGCGTGCCGGCATCGAGATCGCCCAGCGCGTGCAGTGCCAGTTGTTGTCCGGTCGCGCCAGCGACGTGCAAGCCCTGCAGGTGTGCCAGCACGCGCTCGTCGAGTTGGGCCAACTGCCCGAAGCGGTAGTGCGGGCCCAGGGCTGCACGTTCGCGCGCCCGCCAGAGAAATGCAGCTTCGTCGGCGTGCTCCGCGAGCACGGGCGCATTCTGCAGGGACGAAACCTCTGCCGGGCTGAAGCCGTTGCGCATGGCGCCTGTCAGTTCAGCTGCACCGACCCACCCTGCACCTTGTTGGCGCCGGCAGCGCGCGTGACGATGGTCTCGCCGTGCAGTTCAACGCGGCCGTCCTGGCGCAAAGTGAGGTGGGACTTGCCGCAGCGCAAGACCAGTTCGGTGTCGGCATCCAGCAGCACGCGTCCGCCGTCGTACCTGACTTCGAGGGCGGGTGGCCTCTGCGACACGCCATCGGCGCGCGGTTCGCGCAGCACCCCCATCACGATCGGGCGCGTGCGATCGCCTTGCTCGAACATCAGCAGCACGCTGCCGCCGACGTGGTTGTGGTGCAGGTCGACGATGCTACGCGCCGGCATGGCTGCCTGGGCCTGCGCATCGGCCAGTGCCACCAGGGGCACCTGCCCTGCGTCGATCAGACCCAACAGACGACCCACGACCACGCCGTGGTAGTCAATGGGCTGAGCAGCGGCAGGCTCACGCACCAGCAGGCGCATCAGGGCATCCGAGCTGTCCGTGGGCGGTGCAGGATGTTCAACCGCGGTCCCGCCCACCGACGCGGCAGTTCGGCTGTGCGCCGCTTGGTCATTCAGCATGCAGATACGCCCCTCTCTGTGCGCAGACGTTTGCGTCTTCACGAAGCCGGATTCTGCTGAGGCGGAGAAGGCCAGCCAGTGACCTTGGTCACGCCGGGAGGAAGATTCCTACAGCCGGGCCGCGCCTGCGCTGATGTTCGGCAAGGGTCGCGCATGGACCAATGGAGGTTCACGCCACGGGCATGTCGCCCGCGGCAGCGCAGTGAAGGAGACTCTCATGAGCAATCCCGTCATCTCTTCCGACAAGGTCGAAGGCACCGCCGTCTACGCCAGCAACGGCGACAAGCTCGGCTCGATCGACGACCTGATCATCGACAAGCGCTCCGGCCAGGTGCGCTATGCCGCGCTCGAGTTCGGCGGCTTCCTCGGAGTCGGCACCGACCGCTACCCGGTGCCGTGGGCGATGCTGAAGTACGACACCAACCTCGACGGCTATGTCGTGCCGCTGTCCGAGCGCCAGCTCGAAGGCGCACCGCGCTATCCGCAGAACGACGAGCCGACCTACGACGACAGCTATGGCCGCCGCGTGTACGACTACTACGGCGTGGGCTGGTAGGCGAGCTACCCGTCCTGCCCGGCCGGGGGCGCAGCCAGGTGCCGCGCCCCCGGCGTTTCAGAAGCGGTCGAAGAACGACTTGATTTCCGTCGCGGCGAACCCCGGCGGCCAGTGCCCGCCGTTGGTGTACCCGCACCAGGCCACCGGCTTGTTGTCGGTGCACCCCTGGTAGATCACGCAGCCATTGACACCGATCTTGGTGGTGGCCTGCGTGCAGCTGTTCTTGGCGATGTACTTGTCTCGCGCCTCTTCGCCGAACTGGTAGCCGACGACGGAATCTTCCTTGGCATGCAGCAGGATCGCCGCGGTCTTGTTCGATGACGTGGCGCAGCCGCTCCAGACGGATCCCGACATCGGCGCCACGGCGCGGAAGACATCCCCCATCTGGCAACCGATCGCGTTCGACATCATTCCGCCGAAGCTGAAGCCAGTCGCGAACGTGCGGCTCGTGTCGGTGCACATCCCCTGCTTGAGCTGGTTGACCATCGCGCCGACGAAGCGGATGTCGCGGTCATTCGGATTGGCCCAGCCGGCGTCCAAGCCTGCGGGCGCCACGAAGATCGCGCTCTCTCCGTAGAGCTCCGTCAAGCCATAGAAGGGCTTGCCGCTGGCCCAGCTGTTTCCGTTGTAGACGTCGGTGGCACTGCCGTCACGCCAATGCAGGCCGACGATCAACGGATAGGCGTTGTCGCTCTTGTAGCCGGACGGAACCCGAACCCAGAACTCGCGCGTCACGCCATCTGAAGTGAGGGTGTATTTGCCGCTCGCGAACTGGGCGGCTTTGCCACATCCGGCGCTCTTGTTGGAGGGAGCTGGTGCCGGAGCCGGTGCAGGTGCAGGTGCAGGTGCAGGTGCAGGTGCAGGTGCAGGTGCAGGTGCAGGTGCAGGTGCAGGTGCAGGTGCAGGTGCAGGTGCAGGTGCAGGTGCAGGCGATGGTGCAGGCGATGGTGCAGGCGATGGTGCCGGAGCAGGAGCCGGTGCCGGTGCACCCACAGGCGGTGCCGCCGTGTCGGAGTCGTCGCCGCTGCCGCAAGCAGACAAGACAAGCGCGCACAGCAATGCGCTGGCCGCGTTGGAAGGAGTGAGGTGTCGGCGTGTCATGCGCCATTGTGTGAGGCGCGGTGTCAGGAGAATTGACGACCCGTTGACGGTTCGCCGATCAGGGCATCGGTTGTTGCAACAGGATGCAAGCCTCAGGGCTTCGTCGGCAGGTAGCCGTAGTCCACCAGGAAGGCGGCGATGGCGTCTGCCAACGCCTCCGGCAGTGCGGGCTGAGACCGCAGGTTCCGCCCGAACTCCAGCTGGATCGCATCGATGCCGGTGTCGTGCTGGCTGCCGTAGGTGAAGACGGTGTAGCCACCGTTGAACCGCGGGTCTTCGCGCAACGGCGCGGCGCCGATCTCCGGCACCACGCGATAGCCCCGCGCCGCCAGTCGTCCGATCAGGCTGCCCGGCCCCTGCAACGCGTCGGCGCCGCTGCGTTGCAGCAGGGCCCGCGCCGTCAGGCCGGCGCGTGTGCCGCGGAACACGACATCCGGCTCATCCGACTGGCCGTGAACGTCGACCAGCAACGCGCCCGCGGGGAACTTGGTCTTCAGCTCCGCGATGAACGCTGCGACGTTCTCGTGATACGCCTGCCAGGCCGGCAGCGCATCGGGCGACTCCAGCGCGTCCGCTTCCGCGCGATTCGCATCGACGAACTTCCGGTTGAACCGCGCCACGACGAGGTACGGCCGGGCGCCCAGCCGCTTCTGCAGCAGATCGCTGACGCGCTCGGCCAGCTCTCGCGTGCCCGCATCGCGCGACAGTGCGCCTTTCGTCCGCGCCGGTACATGCCCGACATAGTCACCACCGTCGTGCGGCACGGTGAGGATCAGCGGCAGCGTGCCGCGAGCCACCTGCACGGCGTCCGATGCGTCGTAGGCTGACACGCGCAGCGCGGCGAGCGCCAGCAGCGCGAACAGCAATCCCTGGCGAACCCGCGTCACCGAATCAGCCCTTGGTCAGCACGACGTGCTGCGCCTTCGCCGTCCCCACGTGCTCGGTGCACCGGAAGCCCTGTGCCGTCAGGTCGATGCCCGCGAGCAGCGCTTCGCCGCGGCCCAGCAGCGTCGGCGAGATCGCCAGGTGCATCTCGTCGATCAGCCCGGCCTGCAGGTACTGGCGGATCGTCGCGACGCCGCCACCGACGCGCACGTCCTGGCCCTTCGCCACATCGCGTGCACGCTCGAGCGCCTCGTGGATGCCGCCGGTGATGAAGTGGAAGGTCGTGCCGCCCTTCATCTCCAGCGGCGCGCGCGCATGGTGCGTCAGCACGAACACCGGCACGTGGTACGGCGGCGTGTCGCCCCACCAGCCCTTCCACTGGTCGTCGGGCCACGGCCCGCGCACCGGGCCGAACATGTTGCGCCCGAGGATCCACGCGCCCACGTTCTCGAAGCTGCGCTTCGCGAAGCCGTCGTCGACATTGGCCTCACCGCCTCCCTGGCCGAGCATCTGCTGGAAGGTCGTGGTGCCGAAGAACCACTCGTGCAGCGTTTCGCCGCCGACGCCGAGCGGCGCCTGCAGGCTCTGGTCGGGGCCGGCACCGAAGCCGTCGAGGGACACCGAGAAGGCAGCGACTCTGAGTCTGGACATGAGGGTCTCCGTGAGAGGGTGATGTCTGAAGGCGACGAACGAGGCCGGCCGGAATCGACAACCTGCTCAGCGGATTCTGCCCGCCGCCGCCCTGCCGTCGTCCACCAGGTACTCGACGCGATGCGCCTCCCACGGCATCGGCACCTCCCAGCGGTGCAGCATGCGCAGCAGGTCCTTGTTCGATAGCGTCGTGTCGCGTTGGCGGTTGCGGGCCAGCACCACTGCCTGCGGCGCCTCCAGGTACACGAGCCGCACCTGCGCGTCGTAGGCGTACAGCAGGTCCAGCGTCTTGCCGCGCATGTCGTTCGACAGGTGCGTCGCGTTCCAGACGAAAGCAGATTCATCGCGCAGCAGCGACTTCGCCTTGTCGATCGCGTGGTGCGCGGCCCGCCCGTCGTTCTCGCCATGCTTCAGCCCGAGTTCGGCCTTCGCATCGTCGAACGACACCACCGGCAGGCTGCCCGCATGCGCTGCCACCCAGGTGTCCTTGCCCGACGCCGGCAGGCCGCACATCACCGTCACCTCGCTGCCCGGCTGGCGGTGCAGCGCATAGGCCGGGTCGATCGCCATGCCACGCGCATACATCAGGCGCGTGTGCGCATCGGCGGCCGCCCACGGCCGGTCCCAGCAACCCTGCTCGCGCGCGAGCTCGCCGAACAGCTCGATGTCGGCCAGGTGCCCCGCCTGGTCCTCGCAGCGGCGGCCCACCATGTCGGCGCGTGCCACCGCGGCCAGCTCGCTCACGTCGAGCTCCCACGAGAGCCGGCGCACGATGTACTCCGGTGTCTCGCCGCGCCGGCTCGCGAACGCGAAGAACGGCACCTGGTGCACGGCGATGATGCGGCACACCGCCTCGCGCAGCGCGAACGGCACGCCGGCGCGCCACAGCAGCGTGCGCACGTCGACCGCGCCGCGCCGCGAATGGCCCGGCTGCCCGATCGCGCCGGTCACCGGGTCGATCACCGTGGTGTCCGGCTTCGCGATGTCGTGCAGCAGCGCGGCGAGGAACATCACCGCCCGGCGCTCGGCTTCGTTCGATTGCCAGGCGGCATCGGCCAGCAGCGCATCGAGCACCATCCGCGTGTGGATGCCGACGTTGCCCTCGGCATGGTGCCGCGGGTCCTGCGGCGTCTGCTCCAACGCCACCAGCCCCGGGATCAGCTCGCACCAGGCGGCCCAGTCGAAACTTGCCCCGGGCGCGGGGATGAGGGCCTGCAATTGTTTCCAGTCCATGGCTCAGCCTCCGTTCGCCTGGGTGGGCTTGAATGCCTTCAGCGCTTCGATCGACGTGATCGTGCGCAGCCCGAGCGATGCCCAGTCGACGTCCACGCGCGGCGCATACACGTCCACGCCGTCGGCCAGCAGGTTCGGCAGGATCGGCCGCTGCAGGTGGTGCGAGCCCGAGTCGAGAATGGTCTGCAGGAAATCATGCCGCACGAGCTTGTAGCGCGCCTCCACGTGGTCGTCGTTCTCGACCTTCAGGTACAGGCCCTCCGACGCATCGCTGTCGTTGGTCTGCTGCCAGGTCAGCCCGAGCGGCAGGCCTTCGCGCTGCACCTGCTGCTCGAAGCGTGTGCGCCAGCCGGAGCTCTTCGCGAGCGAGGGCTGGATGAGCTTGCGCAGCAGCTTCGCATCGGTCGGCATCGGGCCCGCGTAGAGCACCGGCACCGAGACGACCGGCAGCCCGGCCAGCATCTCGTGGCGCCGCTTGGTCGACAGGAAGCGGCCGCTGCGGCGGTCGAGCAGGTCGAACTCCAGCAGCAGGTGCGGCAGGCGGTCGTACCAGACCGAGTGCTTCGCGTACATCGCCTCGCCGTAGAGCAGCCAGCGGTCTTCGAGCACGTGCAGCAGGCGGTCTGCGTGGGCATGCGCCCAGGGCTTGAGCCAGTTGAACTGGCGCTCGCTGCCGCCGCCGGTCAGGTAGTGGCCGCGCGATTGCAGCAGCAGTTCGCCGCCGTCGGTGAACGACAGGCCGCAGTTCGCGCCGTCGAATTTCTCCTCGATCACGACGTGGCGGCCGGCCAATGCGCGCAGCGGCATCTGGTCGGACGCGTCGTCACCGTCTTGCAGGCGGCTGCCTTCGAGGTGCGCCGTGCGCGGGTATTTGGTGAGGTCCAGCGAGTGGAGGTTCATCGTCGTCTCCGAGGGTTCAGGGGAATGAACCGACGACGATGGCCGCGGGGGATGCGGCTACATGAGCGGGTCGTCGGTCAGGCGGTGACGGAGGCGCGGGGCATGTTGAACTCCAGCTGCACAGAGGCGTTGGGTGAAAAGAAGGGCGCGATCATAGCCCAGCCGCCGTGAGCGCGTCGCCGAACTCCGCCGGCGGCTGGAACCCGACCACCCGCGTGCCCGCCTTCTCGCGGCCTGCGCCGTCGAAGAACACGATGCCCGGCGGCCCGAACAGCCCGAAGCGCTTCAGCAGCGCCTTGTCGTCGGCGCTGTTCGCCGTCACGTCCACCTGCAGCAGCAGCGCGTTGTTCATGCGCGCCTGCACCGGCGGCTTGTTGAAGGTCAGGTGCTCCATCTCCTTGCACGAGACGCACCAGTCGGCATAGAAATCCAGCATCGCCGTCTTGCCGCTCGCGCTGCCCAGCGCCGCCTCGAGCTCGGCCACGTTGCGCACGCGCTTGAAGGCGGGGCCGTCGACCGCTGCCTGGGTCGCACCACCGCGCGGGCCGCCGGCGCTGAAGCCCGCCAGCGGCTGCAGCAGATCGCCACCGCCCGACAACGCTCCCGCCACCTGCGCCACGCCGACCAGCCCCAGCACCAGCGCCACGCCGCGCAGCAGGCGGTGCCTGCCCGAAGGCTGCGCGCCGCGCCCGTCGAACAGCCACACCGCGCCGACCAGCAACCCGGCACCGACGACGCCCATCACCACCGCCGCCGGCAGCACCGGCGACACGATCCACAGCGCCACGCCGAGCAGCAGCACGCCGAACAGGTGCTTCACGCCTTCCATCCACGCACCGGTGCGCGGCAGCAGCGAGCCGGCCGACACGCCCACCAGCAGCAGCGGCACGCTCATGCCGGCCGCCAGGCTGAACAGCGCGAGACCGCCGATCAGCACGTCGCGCGACTGGCTGATGAAGACCAGCGCGCCGGCCAGCGGCGCCGCGACGCACGGCCCGACGATCAGCGCCGACAGCCCGCCCATCGCGAACACGCCGACGTGCTGCCCCCCGCGCAGCTTGCCTGCGCCGGCGTTCAGCTTCTCCTGGATCGCGCTCGGCATCTGCAGTTCGTACACGCCGAACATCGACAGCGACAGCAGCGCCAGCAGCAGCGCAAAGGCGCCCAGCACCCACGCGTTCTGCAGCGCCGCAGCCAAACCTTCGCCGGCCAGCCCGGCGGCCACGCCCAGTGCGGTATAGACCAGCGCCATGCCCAGCGAGTACGCGAGCGCCAGGCCGAAGCCGCGTGCCCGCGACACCGGGCCGCTGCTGCCGACGATGATCGACGACAGGATCGGCACCATCGGCAACACGCAGGGCGTGAACGACAGCAGCAGGCCGGCGACGAGGAACACGCCGGCAACGGTCAACAGGCTGCCCGAGCGCAGCGCCGATTCGACGCGTGCACCGGCCGAGCCGGTCGCCGCCACCGGAGCGGCAGCCGATGGCATTGCCGTGGCGACAGTCGCGGCAGCCGGCGTTGCCGCGGCCGGCAGGCCCTCAGGCAGCCAAGCCACCTGCTGCAGCGCGCCGTCCTTCACGCGCGCCGAAATGCCGGCGTTCTGCGGCGGATAGCACAGCCCCTTGTCGGCACAGCCCTGGTAGCTGATGGCCACGCCGAAATCGCCGCTCGCGCTGCGCAGCGGCAGCGCCACCGTCACCGCACCGCGCAGCGTCTCGACGTACTTGCCGAAGCCTTCGTCGTACTCCTGCTTGCCGTGCGGCAGCACCGGCTCGGCCAGCGCGGCCGTGCCGGGCGCAGCCGCCACCGCCTCGCCGACCGTGATGCGCTCGCGGTACAGGTGGTAGCCCGGCGCCACGTCGAAGCGCAGCTCGATGGTCTGCGCATCGCGCAGCTGCACGCTGGTGCGGAAGGCCTGCGCGGGGTCGAGGAACTCGTCCGCCGCGAAGGCCGGCGCCGCGAGCAGCACCGCGCTGCCGATCAACCCACGCCACATCGAACGCCACATCGTCATGATCCGCACCCGATGCGGCTGGTGTGCAGCGCAACGTCGTCGAGCCACACGGTGTTGCCCGTACCGCCGTACGACTCCCAGCCCAGCTTCAGGTCGGTGACCTGCGGCTTCCACGAAGGCCGGCTCGCGAGCCAGGCCTGGTCGACATCCGCGGTCTGCATCGAATCGAGCTGCAGCGCGGCCACGGCCGTGCCGTTGACCCAGGTCTGCATCGTGCCCATCGCCGAGTTCAGCCCGAACTCGATGCAGGTCCAGGTGGCGGCCGGCAGCTTCGCGCTCAGCGAGATGCCGGTCGGGCTCAGCGACGGCAGCGTCGCATCGTCCTTCGAGCGGTTCCACATCAGGATGCCGCTCTGGCCGCCCATGCGCAGGTCCTGCATGCTGCCGTCGACCGATTCGATCGCGTCGTGCATCGACATGAAGGTCACGTGCGGGTCGCCCAGCGCCGTCGCGAGCCGGATGTAGAAGCGGCCGTAGATGACCGAGCCCATCGTCGCCGCCTTCGTGTTGATGATGAAGGCATGGCCGCAGTAGCTGCTGCCCGGGTCGATGCGCACCGATTGCTTGCCGCCGTGCGAGACCGCGCCGTCGATCGTTGCCTTGCCGCTGTTGTCGAAGCAGTTCGGCCCGCCGACGCTCCACAGCGCCGGGTTCGGCACCGCGCCGGCGCTGGTCGACTCGAAGTCGTCGCACAGCGCGAGGTCGGTGCAGGCCAGCGTGGCGGGTGCAGGGGCAGGGGCCGGTGCGGGAGCGGGCGCCGGCGCAGGAGCCGGCGCGGGGGCAGGCGCCGGAACAGGCGTCGGTGCCGGTGCGGGAGCAGGCGCCGGCGTGGGTGCAGGGGCCGGCGCAGGCGCGGGTGCGGGAGAAGGTGTCGGCGCAGGTGCAGGCGCCGGCGAGGGAGCAGGCGCGGGCGCCGGGGCCGGGGCCGGTGAGGGCGACGGCGCAGGGGACGGCGCGGGCGCGGGCGAGGGG
>NZ_JBFUGW010000020.1:0-41747 GCF_056402735.1 Rhizobacter sp. P3_C12 | reverse complement strand
GGCACGCACCACTGGCCGGTCGACGAGGCCGGTCGCGTGCGCCCGCGCTGGCCGGCGCGTGGCGACACCGTCGCGCTGCGCCCGTACCTGTCGGTCGTGCAGGCCGCACGCGGCGTGCTGCGCGACGACGCGCTGCGCGAGCAGGTGCAGGGCCGCGCCATCGTGATCGGCGCGAGCGCGGTGCTGAGCGACCGCGTGCAGACGCCGCTCGGCCCGCGCTGGGGGCCGGCCGCGCTCGCGCAGGTGCAGTCGGCGCTGGCCACCGGCGCGCTGTTCGCGCCGCCGCGGCCGCAACTCGATGCGCTGTGGTGGTTGCTCGCGCTGCTGCCCGGCCTGGTCGCGCTGCGGCGCGGCATGCTGCACTCGCATGCCGACCTGGGCTGGAGCGCCGCCACGCTGCTCGCGCTGCTGATGCTCGATGCGGCCGGCGTGCTGTGGCGCTCGCAGCTGTCGAACCTGCTGCCGGTGCTGGTGGTGCCGGTCGGCTTCGCCGCGCTGTCGCACTGGCAGGGCCGGCGCGTGCTGCGCGCCGAGCGGCTGCAGCTGGAGCGCGAGCGCGCCGGTGCCGAGGCGGCGAGCCGCATGAAGAGCGAGTTCCTCGCGCACATGAGCCACGAGATCCGCACGCCGATGAACGCGCTGCTCGGCTCGGCCGAGCTGCTCGCGCAGACCAAGCTCGATGAGCGCCAGGGCCGCCATGTCGCGCTGTTCCAGTCGGCCGGCGCGAGCCTGATGGAGATCCTGAACGACCTGCTCGACCTGTCGAAGATCGAGGCCGGGCTGCTCGAGCTGCACCACCAGCCGTTCTCGCTGGTCGAGCTGGTCGCGAGCCAGACGGTGCTGTTCGAGGCCCGCGCGTCGCAGAAGGGGCTGCGGCTGCTGACGCAGTTCGACCCCGAGCTGCCGGCGGTCGTCAACGGCGACGCGCCGCGCCTCGCGCAGGTGCTGCGCAACCTGCTGGGCAACGCCGTCAAGTTCACGCACCGCGGCAGCGTGACGCTCGCAGTGCACCGGGTGGCGGATGCGCCGGGGGTTCTGCGCTTCGACGTGCGCGACAGTGGCATCGGCATCCCGGCCGACCGGCAGCGCACGATCTTCGAGGCCTTCACGCAGGCCGACAGCGGTGTCGCGCGGGCCTATGGCGGCACTGGGCTGGGCCTGACCATCAGCAGCCGGCTGGTGGCGCTGATGGGCGGGCGCATCGGCGTCGACAGCCGCGAGGGCGAGGGCTCGTGCTTCCACGTCGAGCTGTCGCTGCCCGTCAGCACCGAGGCGCCGGTGACGTTGTGGGCACCCAGCACGCCCGAGCCGGCCGGCATGATGCAGACCTCGCTGCGCATCCTGCTGGCCGACGACAACCCGCAGAACGTGTTGCTGGTGCAGGCCTACCTCGAAGGCGAGGGCCACCGGCTGGACGTGGTGCACGACGGCGCGGCGGCGGTCGAGCGCTTTGCGGCGCAGCCCTATGACCTGGTGCTGATGGACGTGCAGATGCCCGGCATGGACGGCTACCAGGCGACGGCCGCGCTGCGTGCGCTGGAGCGGCGGCGCGGCAGCGCGCCGGTGCCGGTGGTGGCACTGACCGCGAACGCGCTGCCCGACGACGAGCGGCGCAGCCTGCAGGCGGGCTGCCACGCGCACCTGACCAAGCCGTTCTCGCGCGCGCAGCTGCGCCGCGTGATCGCCCGGCTGACCGGCTCGGCGGAGCAGCTCGTGCCGACCGCCCGCCCCGAGATCGCGGCCTTCGCCGACGCGCCGCCGCCGTTGCCGGCGCTGGCCGCCCTGCCCGGCTTCGACCTCGCGACGGCGCTCGCGCGCATGGAAGGCCAGACCGCCCTCTACCTGCGCGTGCTGCAGGCAGCGCGTGATGCGCTCGCGGCGTGGAACGGCCGCTTCGCCACGGCGCAGGCGGCCGGCGACGCGGGGCAGGTGCTGCGGTTGGCGCATGACCTGAAGTCGACGGCAGCGACCCTGGGTGCCGTGCCGTTGGCGACGGCCGCGGCGCAGATGGAAGGCTTGCTGCGCCAGAACGCGCCGGTGCCGCCGGAGGTGCTCGTCGAGATCAAGTCGCAGATGGAGCTGCTGCTGTCGGTGCTGACCGAGCTGTGAAGCACCTCGTTTGCTGAACAGCAAATTCATCGCTTTTGCATAAGTCATGCGTTTTGTGCTGATCTGACGGCGCAGCGCCGACATTCGGCGACACACGCACCCACAAGTACTTTACGAAGGCCCGCACAGCGAGCCGCCATGCGGGTTGGCGCGTGCCGGGGTGGAGATGGAGACGGTTGCTGACACCGATCCGTCATATCGGCTCCCTAGAGTCCGCCGCGCTCACCCACCACCCGGACCCTGCCATGCGAAGCATCATCACCGCACCAGCCTTCTCGACGTCCCGCACCGCCTCGTTGACCCTGCTCGCCGCCGCCGTGCTCGCGGCCTGCGGTGGCAGCGACAGCTCGTCGCCCGCCCCGGCACCTGCGCCCACGCCGACCGTCAGCGGCGTCGTCACCGCGACCAACTTCATCGCCGGCAGCGCCACCGACCCGACCGTCAAGGCCGCGTACTACCAGGGCGCCAAGGTCTGCGTCGACGCCAACGCGAACGGCCTCTGCGAGGCGAGCGAGAACCCGGTCACCACCGATGCCAACGGCAAGTTCACGATCCAGATGGCCACCCAGGCCGCGCTGATCGCCGACATCGGCACCGACGCCGTCAACACCGCGAGCGGCGCCCAGGTCGCCAGCCGCGACGTGCTGCGCGCCTCGCTCGACCAGGTCGTCGAGCAGGCCGGCGGCACGATCGTGATCAGCCCGCTGTCGTCCGAAGTGCTCCGCACGATGGAGGCCAACGGCAGCACCTACGCCGCCGAGAAGCAGAACCTGGCCGACCGCATCGGCGTGACCGCGGCCCACCTGCTGGCCGATGTCAACACCCTCAGTGGCAACAACAGCGGCACCGAGCAGGCCGCGATGCTCGCCGAAGCCAAGGTGCTGGACAACCGCTTCACCTTCGCGATCACCAAGCTCGACCGCGGCGACCTGTACCCCGATGCGCTGGCCGTCGCCGGCGGCGACCCGCGACTGACCGGCGCCGCGAACGTGACGCAGGCCACCGCGCCGACCGCGGCCGACACGCGCGCCAAGATCACCTTCGCGCAGGCCGAGCAGGCCGCGTTCAACCTCGAAGGCATCCCGCGCTACGACAACGTGTTCGTCGTGATGCTCGAGAACAAGGCCACCTCGTCGATCGCCGGCTCGGCCTTCGCACCCAAGATCAACGCGCTGCTGAAGGCCGGCAACCAGCTGACCTCGTACTACGCGACCGGCAACCCCAGCGAGCCGAACTACACCGCGCTCGGCGGCGCCGACGACTTCGGCATCACCGACGACAGCCAGTGGAACTGCGATGCCACCGGCGACAACGCCGTCAAGGACCTGCCGCTGCCGGACAAGACCCAGACCGGCCTGCAGAACTCGCCGTTCGCCGCCACCTGCACGCAGACTGTCGGCGTCAACCACAACATCACCGCGCCGAACCTGTTCAACGCGCTGAGCGCGGCCGGCCTGACCTGGCGCACCTACAACGAGTCGATGAACCCGGGCCAGGACTACCGCACCGACAGCGTGGCCGATGCCGCGGTGGTCGCCGCCGACCACGTGTACGCGCCGGGCACGCTGGCCGGCAACACCGCGCAGATCGGCACCACCAACCTGAGCCTGCCGATGCCGGCCGGCCTGTACAAGACCAAGCACCACCCGGGCATGGCCTACCAGAACGTGCGCAGCGCGCCGGAGTGGAAGTACAGCAACCGCACGATGGGCGGCGGCCAGTGGGATGCAGTGCTGAAGAGCGGCAGCGCCTACGCCGTGCCCGCGAACTACGACGCGGACCAGCTCGGCACCGACCTCGCGAGCGGCAACGTCGGCGCGCTGAACTTCCTGGTGCCCGACCAGTGCGACGACATGCACGGCATCACCGTCAAGGGCGACGTGGCCGGCGGCGCCGCCGGCGTCACCGCGAGCGACTGCGCCAGCGTGGCCAACAACGTGCCGGTGGCCACCGGCGGCAACATCATCGCGCGCGGCGACAACTACGTCGACGCGCTGGTCAAGCGCATCCAGGCCTCGCCGATCTGGAAGAACCCGAACCGCCGCGTGGCCATCGTGCTGATGTTCGACGAAGGCAATGCGACCAGCGGCTTCAACTCCTGCTGCGGCTGGAACGTGGCCAACAGCGCCGTGGCCAAGCCGCTGAAGCAGAACGCCGACGGCAGCTTCTCGCCGGATGCCACGATCAACAACTACACGCGCGGCAACCGCGGCCACGGCCAGAGCATCTTCGGCATCCTGAGCAACCAGGCGTCGGCGCCGAAGGGCGTGAGCGACAGCGACGCCTACAGCCACTTCTCGCTGGTGCGCACCTTCCAGGACATGTTCCAGCTCGCCGACCCGGCGGTGGACGGCTCGTACATGAACCGCTCGAAGTACACCGAGCACTTCATCGCGGCCAACATCATGAACCTGCCCGAGTTCGCCGGCAGCGCCGACACCCACTTCGACGCGGTGCGGCCGATCAACCACGCCTTCGTCGCGCCGGCCTCCTACACGGCCAAGCAATCGGCCGACGTGACGACCGCGGCGCAGGTCGGGCCGGACAGCCAGCAGACCGGCGTCTGGTCGTTGAAGTAATCGTTGTCGCAACGCAGTACTGCTGACGGCCACGGCAAACCCGTGGTCGTCGGCCGCTCCACCATGCACACCACCCTGCTCCACCGGGCCGCGGCACTGACCGCGGCCTTCGCATTGGCCACGACGCTGGCCGCCTGCGGCGGGCGCAACGCGCCGGCCGAGGCGACGGCCGCCGCCTCTGCGCCCTCACCCTCACTCACCGCCGCCACCAGCGCGCTCAGCCTGGCCGCCCAGGTCGGCGAGAAGATGTTCATCGACACCTCGCTGTCCGGCTCCGGTCAGATGGCCTGCGCCAGCTGCCATGACCCGAAGAACGCGCACGCTCCGACCAACGACCTCGCGGTGCAGGCCGGCGGCGCCGACCTGAAGGCCCACGGCACGCGCGCCGTGCCGTCGCTGCGCTACAAGGAGGTCACGCCGCCGTACGCCGACCTGCTCGACAACCCCGACGGCATCAGCGTGCCCGGCCCGGGCGGCGGTTTCGCGTGGGACGGTCGCGCGCCGACACTCGCCGCGCAGGCGCAGATGCCGCTGCTGGCCGCCAACGAGATGGCGAATGCCGATGCGGCCGCGGTGGTCGCGAAGCTGGAGGCCGGCCCCTATGCGGAGCTGTTCCGGCAGGCCTTCGGCGCCGGCGTCTTCGACGACACCACCGCCGCGTTCACGAAGGCCGGGCTCGCACTGCAGGCCTACCAGCTGGAGGACCGCAGCTTCCACCCGTACTCCAGCAAATACGACCTGTACGCCGCCAACAAGCTCGGCGGCACGCTGACGCCGGCCGAGGTGCGCGGCTTCAAGGTCTTCGCCGATCCGAAGGTGGGCAACTGCGCCTCGTGCCACTACCAGGGTGCCGGGCTGAACGGCAGCTCGGCGCTGTTCACCGACTTCTCGTACGAGGCGATCGGCGTGCCGCGCAACACGGCGATCCCGGAGAACGCCGACCCGGCCTACGCCGACATCGGCCTGTGCGGCCCGCTGCGCAGCGACCACCCACCGGCCGCAGGCAACACCTTCTGCGGCATGGTGAAGGCACCGACGCTGCGCAACGTGGCAACGCGCCACGCGTTCTTCCACAACGGCGTGATGCACTCGCTGGAGCAGGTGATCCGCTTCTACAACACACGCGACACCTGGCCGGAGATCTGGTACCCGACGGTCGGCGGCAAGCCCCGCGCCAAGCCCGATGCGAGCTTCCCGGGCTACGGCCTCGTCACGACGCAGTACGCTGGCGGCAAGGTGAAGAAATACGACGACCTGCCGCCGCAGTTCGTCGCCAACATCGACACCCAGATGCCGCTGGACGGCCGCCAGGCCCACAGCGCGCCGCCGATGAGCGAGCAGAACGTCGCCGACCTGATCTGCTTCCTGAACACGCTGACCGACGGCTACCAGCCGCCCGCCTCGGCCCCGACCACCGGACCCTGCACGCAATGAACACCCTCTCGCTTCGACTGCTCGCCCTGATGGGCGCCGTGCTCGCGATCGCCGGCTGCCACCCGGCCCCCGACCAGGCCACCTTCACGGCCGCGATGAACACCTACCTCGCCCGGCGCGGCGACCTGTGCCTGGGCAAGTCCGCCTGGCCGATCGACGTGACGCAGCACGAGATCGATGTCGGCGGCCGCAACGCACGGCAGATGCCGCCGCTGGAGCGGCTGGGCCTCGTCAGCGCCAGCGTCGCCGAGGTCGTGGTCGACGACGAGGGCACGAAGCACGCGATGAAGGTGCGCCGCTTCGAGCTCACCGAGGCCGGCAAGCGCTACCTGGTGCAGCGCGATGCGAAGACGCGCGATTTCTGCGCCGCGCACCTGGCGCTGGATCGCGTCGTCGGCTGGAAGCTCGACCGCGGCGAGCGCGGCCCCGACACCCATGCGCTCGTGACCTACACCTACCGCATCGCCGCCGCGCCGTGGACCGGCGACAGCGAGATCCAGCAGGTGTTCCCGGTGGTGGCCGGCATGGTGCGCGGGGCCGGCACGACCCAGCTGGAGGAGAACTTCGTGCGCACCGAGCGGGGCTGGGTCGCGGTGGACCTGTTGGGCACATGAGCAGCGCAGCCCTGCAACTGCGCTTCGCGCCAGCGCTCGGCGACTGGGTCGCGCAGCACCTGGCGCAAGGGCAGCCGCCGGCCGCGCTGGTCGACGCGATGTCCGAACGCCAGGTGGCACCGGACGCGGCCCGGGCCATCGTCGACGCGTTCGTGCGGGCGCGCGAGCGCGGCATGCCTTTGCCGATTGACACGATCGATGCGGTGGCGCCGCGTGCGCGGCTGGCCGACGGACCGGTGATCGCGGCAGGCGACCGCCGCATTCGCGTCGCGATGCGCACCGATGCGCCGGCGCTCGCGGTGCTGCAGGGCGTGCTGGACGCCGACGAGTGCGAGGCGTTGATCGCACTCGCCCGGCCGCGCCTGAAGCCGTCGACCCTGGTCGACCCGATGAGCGGGCGCGATGTGCAAAGCGGCCTTCGCGCCAGCCTGGGCATGTTCTTCCGGCCCGCCGAGACGCCGTTGATCGAGCGGCTGGACAGCAGGCTCGCGGCGCTGATGGGGCTGCCCGCGTCGCACGGCGAAGGCCTGCAGCTGCTGCACTACCCGGCCGGCACCGGCAGCGCGCCGCACTTCGACTTCCTGCAGCCGGTCAACGAGGCCAACCGCGCGTCGATCGCGCGCAGCGGCCAGCGCATCAGCACGCTGGTGTGCTACCTGAACGACGTGGCCGGCGGCGGCGAGACCGACTTTCCGCAGCGCGGCCTGCAGGTGACACCGCAGCGCGGCCACGCGGTGTACTTTGAGTACGACGGGCGGGACGAGCGCTCGCTGCATGCGAGCTGGCCGGTGCTGGCCGGCGAGAAGTGGGTGGCGACGAAGTGGATGCGCGAGCGGCCGTTCATCTCCCAATAGCGGTCAGCCCCTAGCGATCAGCCAGTGACCGGCTCGGCCTGCGGCAGCATCGCGCCGCGAAACACCTCGAAGATCAGCATCAGCGGCCCCTCGGGCGTGACGATGCGGTAGGCCCGGCTCGCCCGCGGATCCGGCAGGCCGACCACCTTCCAGAGCCCCGCTTCGAGCGCCGGTTCGCTCTCGATCGCCTGGCGCTGCACGAACAGGCGCGCCAGCAGGTGGCCGATCGGCGCGGCGCCTTCGTCGAGGCCGCGCAGGAACCAGTCCGGCACCGCATCGAGCCGCGTGTACGACAGGTTGTCCATCAGCACGCGGCCGCCGGCCACCAGGCTCGTCACGCGCTCCAGCCAGGCCGTGCCGCCCAGCTGCTCGGCCACGCTGCGCGGCACCTCGGCCGTGCGGTGCTGGTGGTGCAGCATGATCTGCACCGGCAGGCCGCACATCGCCGAGCAGGTGCGCGTGGTGGAGCCGTCCTGCGCCAGCAGCAGCCGGCGCAGCGGCTCGTGCCGTGCCGCCGGGGGGAAGATTTGCCGCTCTACACTCATGCGCCCTGTGTCCTGTGCGTGTACTGCGTGGCCGATTCGAAGTCGACGATCCTACCCCTGACGCTCTCCGGCCGGCCACAGGATCTGTGCGCCCGGCTGCTCGCCGCCGGCCCGGCCGCGCTGCTGGAAAGCAGCAAGGCCATGCCCGGGCTGTCCGGCTGGTCCTACCTGGCCGGCCCGCCGGCCGCGCTGCTGGAGACCGATGCGCACGGCACCTGGCTGCGCGATGCGCAGGGGCAGGTGCTGCAGCGGTGGGCCGATCCGTTCGATGCGCTGCGCGAGCTGCTGACCCGCACTGCAGCGCCGGCCACCGGGCGCCCCGCCGGGCTGGACTTCGCCGGCGGCTGGCTCGGCTGGCTCGGCTACGACCTCGCGCGCCACGTGGAACGGCTGCCGGTGCACGCCGCCGCCGACCCGGACCTGCCCGCGTTGCGGCTGCAGCTGTGCGACCAGGTGCTCGCCTACGAACACGCGACGCAGCGCTGGTACGACGCCCGCCTGCAGCTGCCCGGCCTGCTGCCGCCGCGCGACGAGGTGCACGCCGCCACGCTCGCCCGCGCCGCCGGGCCGATGCCCGCGGCCACGCAGTTCCGTGCCGGCGAGATGCACTCGCGCACGCCGGCCCCGCGCTACCTGCAGCAGGTGCGCGAGGTGCTCGCGCTGATCGCGCAGGGTGACATCTTCCAGGCCAACCTGTCGCACCGCCTCGAAGGCGATTTCGAGGGCGACCCGTTCGCGCTGTACCGCCGGCTGACCGCGCTGAACCCGGCGCCGTTCTCGGCCTACCTGCCGCTGCCGGACGGCGCGATCGCGAGCGTCTCGCCCGAGCGCTTCCTGCGGCTCGACGGCCGCGAGGTGAGCGCGCGCCCGATCAAGGGCACGCGCGGGCGCGGCGCCGATGCGCAGGCCGATGCGCAACAGCGTGCCGCGCTGGCCGCGAGCCCCAAGGACCGCGCCGAGAACCTGATGATCGTCGACCTGATGCGCAACGACCTGGGCCGCGTCGCGCAGGTCGGCAGCGTGCGCGTCGACGGCCTGTTCGAGATCGAGGCGCACCCGAGCGTGTTCCAGATGGTCTCGACGGTGCGCGCGCGGCTGCGCGACGGCGCCGGCACCGCCGAGCTGCTGCGCGCCTGCTGGCCGCCCGGCTCGATGACCGGCGCACCCAAGGTGCGCGCGATGGAGATCATCGAGGCGATCGAGCCGCTGCGGCGCGGGCCGTACGCCGGCGCGATCGGCTACTTCGATGCGGCCGGCGGGATGGACCTGTCGGTCGTGATCCGCACCGCGGTCGTGCACGGCCGGCGGGTGATGGTGCAGGTGGGCGGCGCCGTGGTCGCCGACTCCGACCCGCGCGAGGAACTCGACGAGACGCTGGCCAAGGGCCGGCTGCTGTTGCACGCCCTGCGCGAGGGATCGACACTCCCGCTGCAATGAACGAGGCGACCCCCTTGCTGACCGGCGTGCACCGCCGCCGCCTGCGCGAGGTCTGGCGTTCGGCCGGCTGGCCGTGCCAGGACCTGGTCGAGGTCGAGCTGCTGTTCCTCGGCCTGCTCGAGCGGGTGCGGCAGGTGTCGGGCCACGAGACGCTGCGCGTCACCGAGGCCGGCATCGCGGTGCTGGCCGAGACGCTGCAGCGCAACCGCGCGCGCCGCGATGCGCACGAGCAGTTGGTCGAGCGCGTCGCGCGCGAGATGACGCGCGCCGGCCGCCTCGCCTGGCGCGGGCTGTCGCTGCGCGCGAAGGTCGACGAGGGCTGGGTGATGGCGATGCCCGACGTGTTCTCGATCCGCCACACCACCGTCGAGGCCTACCTGGAACCGATCGTCCACGAGGTCAAGGTGCATCGCAGCGACCTGTTGTCGGACCTGCGCCGCGCCGCCAAGCGAGCGGCCTACCTGCAGCTGAGCAGCGAGTGCTGGTACGTGCTGGCCGACGGCATCGCGCAGGCCGACGAGATCCCGCCCGAGTGCGGTGTGCTGGTGGCGCGCGGCGGCGCGCTCGAGGTCGAGCGGCCCGCGCCGCGGCGGCCGATGCGCATGCCCTTCCACCTGTGGATGGCGCTCGCGCGCGCCACGCCGCTGGAGGGCTGGCGCGACGAGGACGCGCAGGCGCAGCTGGGGGCTCCGCCTTTGCCGCCGGACGCTTCGTTGCCGGGCGAATAAGGTCGGCCGGATTTCGAGGATCACCCCTCGCGGAGGCGCCCCAGGATGCGCCACACTGTGCGTCTTGCGCCCGGGAGATGCCCATGAGAACCCACCTGCCCCTCGCGATCCTGACCCTGCTGGCCGTCCTGGCCGCCTGCTCGCGGCAGGAAGCGCCACCGCCGCCCGCCACTGCCACTGCCGCGGCCCCCGCCGTCAGCGCCGCGAGCGCGCCGCACGACGCCCCCGAGAAGCCCGGCATTGCCTGGCGCCAGGCCGCGAGCGACGCCGATGTCGACGCCGCCTTCGCCGACGCGAAGACCGCGAACAAGCCGGTCTTCGTCTACTGGGGCGCCAAGTGGTGCCCGCCGTGCAACCAGGTCAAGGCCACGCTGTTCAACCGGCAGGATTTCATCGAGCGCTCGCGCGCCTTCGTGCCGGTCTACATCGACGGCGACAGCCCCGGCGCGCAGAAGCTGGGCACCCGCTTCGCGGTACGCGGCTATCCGACGATGGTGCTGTTCAACCCGGCCGGCGCCGAAGTGACCCGCCTGCCCGGCGAGGTCGATGCCGCCCAGTACACGCAGGTGCTGACGCTGGGCATCAGCGCGCAGCGGCCGGTGAAGGCGGTGCTGGCCGATGCGCGCGCCGGCAGCAAGGGCCTGTCGGCCAACGACTGGAAGCTGCTCGCGTTCTACTCGTGGGAGACCGACGAGCAGCAGGTGCTGCCGAAGGCGCAATCGGTGGCGGTGCTGCGCCAGCTCGCGCAGGGCTGCCCCGCCGACCAGCCGGAGACGGCCCAGCGGCTGCTGCTGAAAGCCTTGATGGCCGGAGATGCCGCCGAGGTGAAGGCGACACCGGCCGACCGCGAGCGCGTGCTCGCGCTGCTGGCCGATCCGGCCGCCGCCCGCGCGCAGATGGACGTGCTGACCGTCAGCGCCGCCGACCTGGTGCGCGTGCTGTCGGCCGCGAAGACGCCGCAGCGCACGCAGCTGCTGACCGCCTTCGACGGGACGCTGAAGGGGCTGCAGGCCGATGCCACGCTGTCGCGCGCCGACCGGCTGACCGCGCTGATCGCACGCGTCGACCTGGCCCGCATCGACGCCCCGAAGGACGCGACGCCGGCGATGCCCGAGGCGCTGCTGGCCGAGGTGCGCGAGCTGGCCGCGCGCTCCGACCGCGAGATCACCGACGGCTACGAGCGCCAGGCCGTGATCACGAGCGCCGCCGACATGCTGGAGATGGCCGGGCTGCTGGACGAATCGGATGCGCTGCTGAAGGCCAACCTCGCGAAGAGCCATTCGCCGTACTACCTGATGCTGGGCCTCGCCGCCAACGCGAAGAAGCGCGGCGACAAGGCCGGTGCGCTGCACTGGTACGAGGAATCGTTCGACAAGAGCGAGGGCCCGGCCACGCGCCTGCAATGGGGGGCGCGCTACCTGGCGGCGCTGGTCGACCTGTCGCCGCAGGACGATGCGCGCATCGAGCGCGCCGCGCAGCAGCTCTTCAAGGAAGCGGAGCAACCGGGCGCCTTCTACGAGCGCAGCGCCCGCTCGCTGCAACGCGCCGGCGACAAGCTGCTGGCCTGGCAGCGCACGCCCGGCCACGGCCCGGCGTTCAAGCGGCTGCAGGCGCAGCTCGACGGCGTGTGCCAGCAGCTGCCGGCCGGCGACAGCCAGCGCACCACCTGCGATGCCCTGCTGAAGCCGGCGCCGAAGAAGACGGTCTGAATCGCGCCCGGCAAGACGCTACTTCTTGCGAGATCCGAGCTGCAGCTCGTAGCGAGCGCCCTTGTCGCGATCGGCGAACTGCAGCGTATCGCCTTGCCACGCATAGTCGGCACTGAACTCGTCGAGCTGCATGCCGCCCTGCTTCAGCACGACATCGAGCTGGCTGCTGTGCAGCTTCAGCTGGTAGACGATGTCGCTGAGCTGGACACGCACGCGCTGGCCGCTGCGCCAGTCGACCTGCGCCGGGCCGCAGCTGGGCGCGGCGTCCGACAGCGCCACGCACAGCTGCGCCTCGTAGCGGCCGGGCGCCGGGGCGGCCTGCGCGCTGATTGCGAACACGGCACACAACCCAGCGGCGGCCGCGGAACCGGCTTTGCCGGGCCGCTGGCGGCGCCCCCTTGAGGGGGAGAGGGCGCCAGCCCGAGGGGGCCCGCCGAAGGTGCTTCGGGGGTGGGTCACACCAAGCCTTCCGCCTTCAGGGCGTCCTGGACGGCGGGTCTCGCGCCAACCCGGGCCACGTACGCCGTCACATTCGCCAGCCCGCCGATCTCGACACCCACGCGCGGCGCCCAGCGGCTCACGGTGTAGAGGTAGGCGTCGGCGATGCTGAAGTGCTCGCCCATCAGGTAGGCCTTGCCGCTCAGCTGCCCGTCGATCCACGCGAAGCGGCCTTGCACCTTGCTGCGCATCACCGCCTTCGCCTCTTCCGGCATCGCCGGGTTGAACAGCACGCCGAAGCCCTTGTGCAGCTCGCTGGTGATGAAGTTCAGCCACTCCTGCACGCGGTAGCGCAGCATCGTGCCGTTGGCCGGCACCAGGTTCTTCGTCGGCACCTGGTCGGCGAGGTACTGCAGGATCGCCGGGCCCTCGGTCAGCCGCTCGCCGGTGTCGAGCTCGAGCAGCGGCACATAGCCCTTCGGGCTGATCGTGTAGTAGTCGGTGCCGTCGGCGAGCTGGTGCGTCTTGGTGCTGGCCAGCACCGGCTCGAACGCGAGGCCGGCCTCGCGCAGCACGATGTGGGGCGACAGAGAGCAGGCGCCGGGGCTGTAGTAGAGCTTCATGGTGAGCCTTCGTCGGGAGTGGCGGACCCGGTATTACACAGCGGGCGGGCCACCGGCGCCATCGGGGCCGAGGAGGTGCCCGTGTCGGCTAATCTCCCGCCTTTGCACCGAAGTGCACTGGAGCCTGCATGCCGCGCCAAGTCCTTGAAGAATTCCGATTGCACCCGGCGATCCGCGAGAAGGTCGCGACGCTGAACGCGGACATCGTCCACAACGTGCAGGCGGCCGCCGCCTCGAACCCGGTGCTGGTGGTCGGCATGGCGCAGAACCCGCACTGCCGCGGCGTGCGCCGGGCGCTCGAAGCCGCCGGCGTCGCACACCACTACCTGGAGTACGGCAGCTATTTCAGCCTGTGGCGGCGCCGCGCGGCGCTGAAGATGTGGACCGGCTGGCCGACCTTCCCGATGGTGTTCGTCAAGGGCACGCTGGTCGGCGGCCAGACCGACGTGCAGCGGCTGATCGACAGCGGCGAGCTGAAGCGGCTGCTGGGCGAATGACGCGCACGCTGCTTGTTGCGGTGCTGACCGCGGCGCTGGCTGCCCTGCTCGGCGTGGCGGCTGTGCCGGCCCGCGCCGCCGACGAGGCGACGACACCGTGCCGCGTGGCCGGCCTGCGCAACGAGGTGCGCTGCGGCCAGGTGCGGCGGCCGCTCGACCCGGCGCGCCCGGCCGGGCCGCAGATCGACGTGCACTACGTCGTCGTGCCGGCGATGGCCCGCCGCAAGCTGCCCGACCCGGTGTTCCTGCTGGCCGGCGGGCCGGGCCAGAGCGCGATCACGCTGGCTGGCAGCGTGATGCCGCTGTTCCAGCGCCTGAACAACCGGCGCGACATCGTGTTCGTCGACCAGCGCGGCACCGGACGCTCGGCACCGCTCGACTGCGAGGACGAGTCGAAGCGCGAGGCCGCACTCGCCGACGAGGCCGACCCGGCGCGGCAGTTCGCCCGCATGGCCGCGTGCCGCGACCGGCTCGCCACGCGCGCGCCCCTCACCGCGCCGGCCGACCTCGGCTTCTTCACGACCACGCTCGCGATGCAGGACCTCGATGCCGTGCGCGCGCAGCTGGGCGCTCCACGCATCAACCTGCTCGGCGCGTCGTACGGCACGCGCGCCGCGCTGGAGTACCAGCGGCAGTTTCCGGACCGGCTGCGGCGCAGCGTGCTCGACGGCGTCGCGCCGGCCGACATGGTGCTGCCGGTCAGCTTCTCGACCGACGGCCAGCAGGCCTTCGACGCACTGCTCGCCGCCTGCGAGGCCGAGGCCGGGTGCACACGCGCGCACCCGACGCTGCGCGCCGACTGGAAGGCGCTGCTCGCCGGCCTGCCGCGCGAGGTCAGCGCGGCCCACCCGCTCACCGGCCGCATCGAGCGTTTCACGCTGACGCGCGAGATGGTGCTGGGCGCGGTGCGCGGCACGCTGTATGCGCCGTGGATCGCCGCCGCGCTGCCGACGGCGCTGCACGAGGCGGCGCAGGGCCGCGTCGACGGCCTGGTCGGGCTCGGCGGGCTGCTGGGGGCGCGCAAGGGCATGGGCCTCGCGATGGGCATGCATTTCAGCGTCGTCTGCGCAGAGGATGTGCCGCGGATGGCGCAGGCCACCGACCCGCCCGGCGCCGACTTCGGCCGTACGCTGGGCACGCTGTACGAGCGCGTCTGCGCCACCTGGCCGCGCGGTGCGGTGCCCGAGGCGTTCTACCGCCTGTCGGCCAGCGCGACCCCGGTGCTGCTGCTCAGCGGCGGGCTCGACCCGATCACCCCGCCGCGCCATGCGGACCGCGTCGCGCGCGCGCTGGGCGCGCAGGCGCGCTCGGTGGTGGTGCCGAATGCCGGCCACGGCGTGATGGGCGTGGGCTGCGCGCGCGACCTGATCCAGCGCTTCATCGACGCGGCCGACGATGAAGTGGCGCTCGCGCTCGACACGACCTGCCTGGTCGCGGTGCCGCGCCCGCCGGCCTTCGTCCCCTTGCAGACCGGAGCGACGCCATGATCCACATCGACCACGTCGCGAAGCGCTTCACCGCCGCGCGCGGGCGCAGCGTGCAGGCCGTCGCCGACGTGCACCTGCACGCCCCCGACGGCTGCATCACCGGCCTGCTCGGGCCGAACGGCGCCGGCAAGACGACGACGCTGCGCATGCTGGCCGGGCTGATCACGCCGGACGCCGGCCGGCTCGCCGTCGACGGCCTGGACGTCGCGACGCAGCCGCAGGCGGCGCTGGCGCGCATGGGCGTGCTGGCCGATGCGCGCGGGCTGTCGCCACGCCTCAGCGCGCGCGAGAACATCGTCTACTACGGCCGGCTGCAGGGGCTCTCGCGCGACGCGGCCCAGGCGCGCGCCGAGGCGCTGGCCGAATCGCTGGACCTGAAGGCGCTGCTGGAACGCCGCACCGACGGCTTCAGCCAGGGAGAACGCATGAAGACCGCATTGGCCCGTGCGCTGGTGCACGACCCGGCGAACATCGTGCTCGACGAGCCGACCAACGGGCTGGACGTGCTCGCGACGCGCGCACTGCGCGAGGTGCTGCGCCACCTGCGCAGCCCGGCCGGCGGCGGCAAGTGCATCGTGTTCTCGACGCACATCATGCAAGAGGTGGAACGGCTGTGCGACAGCGTCTCGGTGGTGTCGCACGGGCGCACCGTCGCCAGCGGCACGGTGGGCGAGCTGCTCGCGCAGACCGGCGAGCAGGATTTCGAGGAGGCGTTCGTGAAGCTCGCTTTCGCTGACGAGCTCGCGGCATGAGCGGCCTGTCGTTGTTGCTGATCGTGCTGCGCAAGGAACTGGCCGATGCGCTGCGCGACCGCCGCACGCTGATCGTGGTGCTGATCTCGAGCGTGCTGCTCGGGCCGCTGGTGCTGGTCGCGCTGTCGGGCCTGATCGCGACGCTGGAGGCGCAGGCCGAGAAGCGCGAGGTGGTCGTGTCGGGCATCGAGCATGCACCGGCACTGCGCAACTTCATCGAGCGGCAGAGCTACGTCGTGACGCCGGCACCGGCCGACTACGAAGCGAAGCTGCGCGCGCAGAAGCTCGGCGATCCGGTGCTCGTGGTGCCGCCCGGCTTCGAGGCCGCGCTGCTGCGTGGCGAGCAGCCGGCGCTGCAGATCGTCTCCGACACCGGCAACAAGGCGGCCGAGGCCGGTGCCGGGCGCGTGCAGCGGCTGCTCGCGGCCTATGCCCGCGAGCGCGGCGCGCTGAGCCTGGCGCTGCGCGGCGTCTCACCCCAGCTGCTGGAGCCGATGCAGGTCGAGGAGCGCGATCTCGCGAGCGCCCAGGGCCGTGCTGCCCAGCTCACCGGCATGCTGCCATTCTTCGTGATCATGGCCGTGGTCTACGGCGCGCTGAACGCCGCGCTGGACACCACGGCCGGCGAACGCGAGCGGGGATCGCTGGAGCCCTTGCTGGCCAACCCGGCGCCGCGCTGGGCGCTGGTCGGCGGCAAGTGGGGGGCGGTGTTCGCGCTCGCGATGCTGATCGCGGTGCTGTGCTGCCTGAGTTTCCTGCCGGCGCAGTGGCTGCTGCGCAGCGACACGCTGCAGGCGATGTTCCAGTTCGGCTGGGTCGAGGCGATGCTGTTCATCGCGTTGCTGCTGCCGCTGGCGGCGGCGTTGTCGGCGCTGCTGATGGCGGTGGCGATCCGCTGCAAGACCTTCAAGGAGGCCCAGGCGAACAGCACGGTGGTGGTGCTCGCGGCCTCGCTGCTGCCGCTGATGACGCTCTTCAACCAGGGTGGCGAAGCCTGGTGGCACGCCTGGGTGCCCGGCCTCGCGCAGTTCACGCTGATGACGCGCGTGCTGAAGGGCGAGGCGCTGGCGATGCAGCCGGTGGCGGTCTCGCTGGCCGTCTGCACGGTGCTGACGGTGGTGAGCGTCGTCTTCGTGGCGCGCCACCTGCGCGCCGCGGCGGTTCGATAGCATGCGGGGATGAGCACTCCACCCCTGTCCCTCGACGCGCTGCAGTGGCGCTTCTGCCGCTTCGACGAACTCACGCTGCGCGAGCTGCACGACATCTACATGACGCGCCAGCAGGTCTTCTCGGTCGAACAGAACTGCGCCTACCTCGATGTCGACGGCCATGACGAGGCGGCCTGGCACCTCGCCGCGTGGCTGCCCTCGCAGCGCCAGCCGTTCGCGTATGCCCGCTTGCTGCCGCCCGGCGCGAAGTACCTGGAGCCGTCGATCGGCCGCGTGATCACCAGCGAGGCGGCGCGCGGCCTGGGTCTGGGCCGCGAACTGGTGCGGCGCGCGATCGCGCACGCGCGCGAAGTGCTGCCGGAGCACGGGATCCGCATCTCGGCGCAGTCGCGGCTGGAGGCCTTCTATGCGGGCTTCGGGTTCGTGGTGGTCGGCGAGCGCTACCTGGAAGACGGCATCCTGCACACCGAGATGGTGCTCGCCGCCGGCTGAATCGGGGGTGCGGCCCTCAGGCCGCAGGTCAGGCCGCGCGGTCCAGCGCCCGCTGCACCTCGTTCTGCCACGGCAGCGTGTGCACGATCTCGTTGAGCCGCATCGCCACTTCCATGCCGCTCAGCTTCTCGCCGCCGGCGCCGAGCAGCTGCAGGTTGGTGATCAGGCCGAGCGGATCGGCCATCGCGACGATGCCCTGCTCGAGCTGCACCCAGTCCCACGCCACGCCGGCCGCGCCTTCGGAGAGCGGCCCGCCCCACAGCGTCTGGCCGGTGCTCGGTCCGTCATCGTCACCAGGATTCAACACGCGTGTGCCCAAATGCACGAAGTGAAGATCAGGGGTGCTGTCTGCCTGCCACTTGACGGGCGGCCAGGCGTAGATGGTCCATGCAGGCGTCATAGCGGTTGATCGTGTTGATCCCTGAGTTTTGTGATTGGCCAATAATGTGGTCAAGTCACGGTCGCGCCTAGCTGTAAACCTTGCCAGCTGTAATCTCTGTCAGCTGTAAGACCTGTCAGGGTCGCTTGAGGTAGTGAGGCCGGAGCAAACGGTTGCGAGGTGAGAGGACCATGCTGCAAGGTGGGTACATGTCGGTGCTGCAAGCTGGAACCCGCGAGGAGTTCCAGGGCGAGATCGTTCGCTTTGCACAGCAACTCGGGTTCGAGAAAGTCAGCGCCATCACGGTCATCGACCATTTCCTGGGCGACCCGGAATTCATCGCTGTCGACAATGCGCCCTCGGCGTACCGGGATTCGTTCGAGGAGGTGGGCAATGGCCGCACCGACCCGGTGATGCAGCATTGCAAGCGACAAAGCGTTCCCATCATCTGGGACCAGAAGACGTACACCTCGGTGGGCCAGGGCGAGAAGTGGGAGCAGCAAGCCCGTTTCGGCTATTCGCACGGCATCGGGCTGACGTTGCATCTGCCTGACGGCAAGCACTTCATGTTCGGTGTCGAGCGGGACCAGCCGCTGCCGACGGATCGTCAGGAGCTGACGCGCATCGTCGCCGACCTGCAACTCTTCACCGTGCACGCCTACGAGACCGCATCGCGCATTCTCATCCCCACGGCCCAGGAGCCAGGGACGTCGCCACTCACGCCACGCGAGGTCGAAACCTTGCGTTGGACGATGGATGGCAAGACCGCGTGGGAGGTCGGCAACATCCTCGGTATCAGTGAGCGAACTGCTGTACTGCATGTGAACAATGCAATGCACAAGCTCGGCTGCGTCAACAAGCATCAGGCCGTCTTGAAGGCCTTGCGCATGGGTCTGATTCGTTGAGTTTTGCACTGCCTGAACTTGGCGTGCAGCGATACCTGTAAGAGCTGACAGTTACCGCAAACGAGGGGGGCTGCTGCAATAGAGCCAGTGCACGAGTTGGCGTGCACGCAGCAAGCCAGGAGCTCCTCATGCAACAAGCAATCGCACTGATCCCCTCGACGCAATCGAACGACAAGGCTCGTTTCGAAACCGATTCGAAGATCGTTCGCAATGAGCCCGTCGTTCTCGACAGCAAGTTGCTGCGTTTGATCAGCGGCGGCACCGACCAGCCGAACAAGACTTGGTGAGATTCCTGGACGCGAGTCCAGTCGTTAGTGTGTGACCGTAGTAAAAGTTGATCGAGCAGTGGTCGGGCGCTCCAGATTCCCGGGATCACTGCAACGAACTCAGCGGAGGAAGTAGTAAATCGAAGAGGAACCCGTGAGCGGCTGTCACCGCAGCGAGGTTCCCTCGAAGAGACAGGGGTGTCCCTGATCTCGTCAATGTCAGTCGTGCCAAGCCAGGTCTGTTGCGCTTTGAATTGTCGAAGTGACAACAGGCTTGGCCCGGCCGCCTCGGTTCCGAGGCCGGCCCTTCAAACCCCCACCAGATTCCGAGACGCCGCCATCGCAGTGGTATAGACCACCACCTGGTTCCGTCCATCGCGCTTCGCGGCGTAGCACGCCATGTCGGCGGCCTTGAGCACCGCCGCCGCATTCGCGAAGCTGGCGTCGACCTGCACGAGCCCGATGCTCGCGCCGACGCCGAGGCTGTGGCCCTCCCACTCCAGCCGATGGCCGTTGATCGCGGCCCGCAGGCTGTCCGCAATGGCCAGCGCGCGCTTGACCGGACAGTGCGGCAGCAGCACCGCGAACTCATCGCCGCCGAGCCGCGCCACCGTGTCCGATGGGCGCACCCGCTCCTGCAGTTGCGAGGCGACGTCACGCAGCAGTGCGTCTCCCGCCGCATGCCCCGCCGTGTCGTTGACGGCCTTGAAGCGATCCAGGTCGATGAACAGCGCGCAGAACGGCTGCTCGCCGGCCCGCTGGGTCGCCTCGTCGAGGACCTTGTCGAATTGCACCCTGTTGGCCAGGCGCGTCATCGCGTCATGGGTGGCCGACCACGACAGGCGCGCGTTGCGTTCATGCGCCTCGGTCACGTCCTCGACGATCCAGATGATGCCGGCGCGGCGGTCGCTGCCGGGCAACAGGCTGCCGCGGATGTGCCCGCGGAACGTGCTGCCGTCGCGCCGTGCCAGCGGGCATTCCGCCTCGTAGGCACCGTCGGCGTCGAGCGCATCGAGTGACTGCTGGCTCAGCTGCTGGTGCTGCAACTCGTTCGTGAAGATCAACCGCGTGTCATGCCCGAGCAACTCGGCCTTGTCGCGTCCGAACAGCTCGCAGAAATGCCGGCTCACCAGTTCGAAGCGCCCTTCGCGCGTGAGCGCGATGCCGGCATGCGCCGCATCGAGAACCGCCTGCAACTGCCCCAGCAGCCGGTGCGTCTCGCGACCCCGCAGCATCCGCTGTTCGACGACGTGCTGGAACGCGCGCGACAGCGCACCGATCTCCCCCGCTCCGCGCGGCCAGTCGCCGCGGAGGGCGGCCTCGTCATCGAGCAGGCTCATCGCCCTCGCATGCAGTTGCGAGATGGGCCGCGTGATGAACCAGGCCAGCAAGCCCGCGAGCAACGCCGCCGCCATCCCCACGATCGCACCGACGCGCCACGCCGTGTCGCGTGCCGCGGCCAGCGACTGCATCGCGTCCGCCTCCGGCGTGACGTGGATCAGCATCCATTCCGCAGCGGGCACGCCGGCCAGCGCGACCAGGTAGCCATGGCCCAACGAGGCCGCACCCTCCACGTGGATCGTGCCGCCGTCGAGGGTCCAGCGTTCGAACTCCGCGCTCAGCCCGACCTCGTCGCGCGCATGGCCCATGATCCGCTTCGGATCGGCATGCGCGAGGATCTGCCCGCTGCGATCGATGACGAGATCGCGCGAGTTGTCGCGGCCGGACGAGTCGCGCAGGAACGACAGCAGCCCGGTCTTGTCCAGGCGCAACGCGCCACCGACGACGGCCGTGACCTGGCCGTCGACCTGCCGCACCGGCACCGCGAAGATCAGGACGGCCGCATGGCTGATCGCGCTGACCAGCGGCCGGGAGACCACCGGCAGCTTCTCGCGCATCACGCGCTGGAAGTACTCGCGGTCGGCCAGGTTCGGAAACTGGGTGCCCGGCACGCCCTTCTCGAGGCGCACCAGCAGATCCCCGTTCGGGGCCAGGATGAAGACGGAATCGAACAGCAGGCCAGCCGACGGCTTGTCGACCAGGAACTGCGTCAGCCCCGGCCGGTCGTGCAGCATCTCCGGCCGCACCTGGCTCGCCACGCCCTGCAATGCCGTCTGCAGCAGCTCGAGCTTGCTCGACAGCAGGTTGGCCGTGCGCTCGACATCGTTGGCGCTCTGCAGCAGCAGCTGCTGCCGCGAGCGGCTTTGCGTGGTCGACAGGACGAAGTGCGTCGTGACCGCCGTGGCGGCGACCGCGGTGAGCACGCCGGCGGCAACGATCTTGAATTTGACCGATGAGGCAACCCGACGCAGCAGCTGAAGTACGTTCACGACCATGGACAGCGGATCCAACCCACGGTCTCGGCAGCAACCCAGCGCCGCCCGGCGGACCGTGCTACGCATGCTCCCACGGGCCCGCGGCCGGCAAACCGCCGGGAAACGGGCCGATCGCGCTCCAGTTCCGCCCTTGCCAGATCAGTCCGGCTTGATGCGCGCCCGCGTGATCACCGGTTTCCAGCGCGCCTGCTCCTGCGCGATGAACTGCGCGAACTGCGCCGGCGTGTTGCCGATCGCCTCGGCCGCATCGCCCTCCAGGCGCTCCTTGGCGGCCTGCGAGCGTATCGCCTTCGCCGCCTCCACCGCGAGGCGGTCCGCATACGTTTGCGCAAGGCTGGACGGGGCCATCAACCCGTACCACTGCGTCATCTCGAAGTCCGGGAAGCCCTGCTCGGCCACGGTCGGCACGTCGGGCAGTTGCGCGAGGCGCTGCTTCGAGCCCGTCGCCAGGCAGCGCAGCTTGCCGGCCTTGATGAACTGCAGGATGGCCGGCGCACCGACCGAGGCCGCATCGAGTCGGCCGGCCAGCAGGTCCGTCAGCTGGGGTCCGGTGCCGCGATAGGGAACGTGGACGATGAACAGGTTGGCGACGGCCTTCAGGTACTCCATCGCCAGGTGCCCCGCGCTGCCGTTGCCGGCCGAGCCGAAGTTCATTTGTCCCGGCTTGCTGCGCACCAGCGCAACGAACTCCTTCAGGGTCTTCGCCGGGACATCCGGATGGACGACGTAGAGGCTGGGCACTTTGGCGAGCAGGGTGATCGGACGGAAATCCTTGACCGGGTCGTACGGCAGCTTGTCGTACATGAACGGGTTCACGGCCAGCGTGCCGATGTGCCCCAGGATCAACGTGTGCTGGTCGTCGGCGTGGGCCACGTCGGCCATCGCGATGTTGCCGCTGCCGCCCGGCTTGTTCTCGACGTAGACGGTCTGGCCGAGCCCCTTGCTGAGTTCGACGGCCGTCGACCGGGCGACGATCTCCGAGCTGCCGCCCGGCGCGAACGGCACGACGAAGCGGATCGACCTGGTCGGCCAGGCCGCGCCCTGCCCCCAGCCGATGGACGGAATGCTGCAGGTTGCGGCGGCAGCCAGCCACTCGCGGCGGGAGATGGAAGGGAATCGCATGTCGGCGCTCCGTGCAGTGGGGATGGACGAGTCTAGAGAGCCGTGCCCGCCGGGGCATTGGGGGTAGCCGCAGCGTCGACGCCACCGGGACGGGTCTGTCGCTCGAGTTGGCTCAGCCAGTGGATGGCCTGCGAAGCATCCGCCCCGCACATGTCGGTGCTGGGCTGCAACGAGCCGCAGACCGCAGGCCGATCGGGGTGCCCGAAGATCTTGCAGCGCAGATCCGCATCGAGCTGCACGCAGGGCACGCCCGCCGGCTTGCCACTCGGCATGCCGGGAATCGGCGTGCTGATCGACGGCGCGATGCAGCACGCCCCACACCTCGGCCGGCACTTCAAACCCCTGCTCATCGGTTGTTCCACGTGAAACCAAGGTGACGGAAAGCCGCCCCCCGCCTAAAATCCGACCTTCGCCGGCGTCCCTCACGCCCTGCGTCTGCAGCACCCGACACCGCTGCCGTGACCCCAACCGGAGCCCCCATGTTGTTCCCCCATGATTTCGACGTGATTGTCGTCGGCGGCGGCCATGCCGGCACCGAGGCCGCACTCGCCGCCGCGCGCATGGGTTGCAGCACCTTGCTGCTGACGCACAACATCGAGACGCTCGGGCAGATGAGCTGCAACCCGTCGATCGGCGGCATCGGCAAGGGGCACCTGGTCAAGGAAGTCGATGCGCTCGGCGGCGCGATGGCGGTCGCGACCGACGAAGCCGGCATCCAGTTCCGCATCCTCAATGGCTCGAAGGGCCCCGCGGTTCGCGCGACCCGCGCGCAGGCGGATCGCATTCTCTACAAGGCGGCCATCCGCCGCCGGCTGGAGAACCAGCCGAACCTGACGCTGTTCCAGCAGGCCGTCGACGACCTGATCGTCGAGGGCGATCGCGTGGTCGGCGCCGTCACCCAGGTCGGCATCCGGTTCCGCGCCCGCACCGTCGTGCTGACCGCGGGCACGTTCCTGGACGGGCGCATCCATGTCGGCTTGCAGAACCATGCCGGCGGCCGCGCCGGAGATCCGCCGGCCATCTCGCTGTCGGCCCGGCTGAAAGAGCTGAAGTTGCCGCAGGGGCGCCTGAAGACCGGCACGCCGCCGCGGCTGGACGGCCGCACGATCGATTTCTCGAAGCTGACCGAGCAACCCGGCGACCTGGATCCGGTGCCGGTGTTCAGCTTCATGGGCCATGCCTCGCAGCACCCGCAACAGCTGCCCTGCTGGATCACGCACACCAACGAACAAACGCACGAGATCATCCGCAGCGGTTTTGACCGCAGCCCGATGTTCACCGGCGTGATTGAAGGTGTGGGGCCCCGCTACTGCCCGAGCATCGAAGACAAGGTCAATCGCTTCGCCGACAAGGACTCGCACCAGATCTTCCTGGAGCCCGAAGGCCTGACGACCCACGAGTTCTACCCGAACGGCATCAGCACCAGCCTGCCCTTCGACATCCAGCTCGCCGCGGTGCGTTCGATGCAAGGGCTGGAAAACGCCCACATCCTGCGACCGGGCTATGCGATCGAGTACGACTACTTCGATCCGCGCGGCCTGAAGGCCAGCTTCGAGACGAAGGCCATCGGCGGCCTGTTCTTCGCGGGCCAGATCAACGGGACGACCGGCTACGAGGAAGCGGCAGCCCAGGGCCTGTTCGCCGGCATCAACGCCGCCCGCCAGGTGCGGGGGCTGGACGCCTGGACACCTCGCCGCGACCAGGCCTACCTCGGCGTGCTGGTCGACGACCTGATCACGAAGGGCGTCACCGAGCCCTACCGCATGTTCACCAGCCGCGCCGAGTTCCGGCTGCAGCTGCGCGAGGACAACGCCGACCTCCGGCTCACCGAAGCCGGCCGCGACATGGGCCTGGTGGACGACGCGCGCTGGGAGGCATTCAACCGCAAGCGCGATGCTGTTTCACGTGAAACCGAACGCCTGCGCTCGACCTGGGTGCACCCCAACCTGCTGCCGGCTGCGGATGCCGAGCGACTGTTGGGCAAAGCCATCGAGCATGAATACAGCCTGGCCGATCTGCTGCGCCGCCCCGGGGTGGATTTCGATGCGGTCGCCGCCATCGCCGCCATCGCAAAGCCGGAGGCTGGCGTTTCGCGCCCAGCGCTTCACGCCGAATTGGGCCAGACGCTCGCCGACACCGTGATCGAGCAGGCCGAGATCAGCATCAAGTACGCCGGCTACATCACCAAGCAGAACGATGAAGTCGAGCGGACTGTTCACTTCGAGAGCCTGCGCCTGCCCGCCGAGTTGGACTACGCCCAGGTCACCGCGCTCAGTTTCGAGGCCCGCCAAAAGCTGGCGAAGCATCGGCCGGAGACCCTGGGGCAGGCCTCTCGCATTTCCGGCATCACCCCGGCCGCGATCTCGCTGCTGCTGATCCACCTCAAGAAGGGTCGCTTCAAGGGGTTCATGGCCGCCGATCGCGCCGGCAACGACAGCACGCCGACCGATGCAGCCGCCTGAGGCCCACACCCTCGCCAGCGGACTGGACCGGCTCGGGCTGGCGCTCGATGCCGACCAGCAGGCCCGGCTGCTGGCTTACCAGGCACTGATCGCGAAGTGGAACCGGGTCTACAACCTGACCGCCGTCCGTGACCCGTCCGAGATGCTGACCCACCACCTGCTCGACAGCCTGTCGGTCGTCGGGCCGTTGCGCCGGCATGCCGCGGGGCGGCCGTTGCGGATGCTCGATGTCGGAAGCGGCGCCGGCCTGCCGGGTGTCGTGCTCGCCATCGCCGAGCCGTCGTGGCACATCACCTGCGTCGACACCGTCGGCAAGAAGGCCAGCTTCATCCAGCAGGCCGCTGCCGAGCTGGGCTTGCGGCAACTGCGTTCCGAGCACGCGCGGGTCGAGGAGATGCCACCCGCCCGCGCCGACGTGATCACCTCCCGCGCCTTCGCCTCGCTGAGCGACTTCACCCGGTTGACCGAAAAGCACCTGGCCCCGGGTGGCCTCTGGATGGCGATGAAGGGCAAGTCACCGACCACCGAGATCGCCGAGTTGCCGGTCACGCTCGATGTGTTTCACGTGGAACCATTGACCGTTCCGGACCTGGATGCCGAGCGCTGCCTGGTCTGGATCCGCCCGAAGGCTGCCGGATGAGTGTGCTCGGCATCTCCGACTACGGCTCGTTCTGCCTGGCCATCGTGCTGTTCCTCGCCCTGCCCGGCCCGGGCACGCTGGCCCTGCTGACCTCGACCGCCAAGGGCGGCTTCCGCGCCGGTGCCGCCGCCACCTTCGGCGTGATCGCCGGCGACCAGGTGCTGCTGTGGCTGGCCGTGGGCGGCGTCGCGGCCTTGCTCGCCTCGCACCCCACGGCGTTTCGGTGGGTGCAGTACGGCGGTGCCGCCTACCTGGCCTGGATCGGCCTGCGGCTGCTGCTGGCCCGGCCCGGCGACGCCTCGCCCATCCGCATCGAGCCGCGCGACTATGCGCGCCAGGCCTTCCTGATCACCTTGCTGAACCCGAAGGCCATCGTGTTCTACATGGCCTTCTTCCCGCTCTTCATCGACCCCGCCACGCAGCGCGGCGCGGTCACCTTTGCCGCGATGGCCGCGACGATCGCACTGATCACCCTCGCCTACTGCCTGGCGCTGTGCGCCTTTGCGCAGTCGGTGTCGAACAAAGTTCGCCAGCACCGCCGATGGACGGCGTGGTTGCAGAAGGCGGCTGGTATCTTCCTGATCGGCTTCGGCATCCGCCTCGGCAGCAACTGATCCCTCTTCCAGCAGCGCCCTCCTCCATGACCCGCATCTTCTGCATCGCGAACCAAAAAGGCGGCGTCGGCAAGACGACGACCACCGTCAACCTGGCCGCTGGCCTGGCGCTGATCGGCCAGCGCGTGCTCGTCGTCGACCTGGATCCGCAGGGCAACGCGACGATGGGCTCGGGCATCGACAAGCGCGCGCTGTCGCTGAGCGTCTACGACGTGCTGCTGGAGTCGGCCACGATCGCCGAGGCCCGGCAGCGCAGCGAGAAAGTCGGCTACGACGTGCTGGGCGCGAACCGCGAGCTGGCGGGCGCCGAGGTCGAGCTGGTCAAGCTGGAGCGGCGTGACAAGCGGCTGAAGGCGGCGCTCGAGGCGGTGTCCACTGACTACGACTTCGTGCTGATCGACTGCCCGCCGTCGCTGAGCCTGCTGACCTTGAACGGCCTGTGCAGCGCCCATGGCGTCGTGGTGCCGATGCAGTGCGAGTACTTCGCGCTCGAGGGCCTGTCGGACCTGGTCAACACCATCAAGCAGGTGCACGCCAACCTGAACCCCGAGCTGCAGCTGATCGGCCTGCTGCGCGTGATGTTCGATCCGCGCATCACGCTGCAGCAGCAGGTCAGCGATCAGTTGAAGACCCACTTCGGCGACAAGGTGTTCAACAGCGTGATCCCGCGCAACGTGCGCCTGGCCGAAGCGCCCAGCTACGGCCTGCCCGGCGTGGTGTTCGACCCGGCCTCGCGGGGCGCGCAGGCCTTCGTCGAATTCGCGGCCGAGATGGTCGCGCGGGCCCAGGAGACCGTGGCCGCCTGAGCCCCAGCCCGCCGCCTTACAGCCCCATGCCTTCGTCCAGCCCGAGGTGCACGTTCATCGTCTGCACCGCCGCGCCGCTGGCGCCCTTGCCGAGGTTGTCCAGCCGCGACATCAGCAGCACCTGGCTCTCGTTCGCGAACACGAACAGGTCGACGCGGTTGCTGTCATTGCAGGCCTGCACATCGAAGAAGCCCTCTTCGAGCGTCGCCGCATCGCGCAACGGCATCACGCGGATGAAGCGCTCGCCCTCGTAGCGCTGCGTCAGCGCTGCATGCAGCGACTCCGGGCTGGCACCCGCCGACAGGCTCGCCAAATGCAAGGGCACACTCACCGCCAAGCCCTTGTAGAACTTGCCTACGATTGGCATGAAGACCGGCTTCGTCGTGAGCCCGGTGTGGGCCATCATCTCGGGAATGTGCTTGTGCGCGAGCGTCAGGCCATAGGGCCGCGGCGCATCGAGCCGTGCGTCGCCGCCCGCCTCGTACTGCTCGATCATCTTCTTGCCGCCGCCGGAGTAGCCGGTGATCGACGTGGCGCTGACGCCGAGCGACGCCGACACGAGGCCGGCATCCACCAGCGGACGCATCAGCAGGATGAAGGCGCTGGCATGGCAACCGGGGTTCGCGAGGCGCTTGCTGCCGCGGATCTTCGCGCGCTGGTCGGCCGCCAGTTCGGGCAGGCCGAACACCCAGCCCGGCACCGTGCGGTGGGCCGTGCTGGCGTCGATCAGGCAGGTGTTCGGGTTCGTCACCAGCGCCGCGGCTTCGCGCGACGCCGCATCGGGCAGGCACAGGAAGGCCACGTCGGCGGCATTCAGCAGGCGGGCGCGTTCGGCGGCATCCTTGCGCCGGTCGGCATCGATGCGCAACACTTCGACGTCGCTGCGCGCCGCCAGGTACTCGTTGATGCGCAGACCGGTCGTGCCTTCCTGGCCGTCGACAAACACGCGATGCTTCATTGAATCGTCCACCCACCTGAAAAGAACTCGGACCGCGAGGATAAGCCACCTGCATGACAAACGCTGATCCGCAAGCCCTGCACGACGTGCGGGTGCTCCTGCTCCCCGGCTGGGAGAACTCCGACCCCGGTCACTGGCAAAGCCTCTGGGAACGTGAACACGGCGACCTCCGCGTCGAGCAGGCCGACTGGCTGTGGCCGAAACGCGGCGACTGGATGGCCCGGCTCGAGGACGTGCTGCTGCAGGACGAGCGGCCGGTGCTGCTCGCGGCGCACAGCCTCGGCTGCCAGCTGGTCGCCGCGTGGGCCGCGCACTCGCGGCACACGGCCCGCGTGCGCGGCGCGCTGCTGGTGGCGCCGCCCGACATCGAACGCCCCGACATGCCGCCGCAGCTGACGCCCTGGCGCCCGATCGCGCGCCAGGCCCTGCCCTTCGCGAGCATCGCCGTCGTCAGCAGCGACGATCCGTTCTGCGCCGCCGAACGCGCCGCGCAGATGACCCACGCCTGGGGCAGCCGGCAGGTCGACATCGGCCCGCGCGGCCACGTCAACAGCCAATCCGGGCTCGGCGCCTGGCCCGAAGGACGCGTGCTGCTGCAATCGCTTCGATCGCCCGCAGCCCGCGCCGGTTGATCAGGGAAAATGCCCCGATGGCAACCAAGAAACCCAAAGGCCTCGGTCTCGGCCTCGAAGCACTGCTCGGCCCCACGGTCAGCGACTCCCCCGTTCCGGCCGACGACGGCACGCCGCGCACGCTGAAGCTGACCCAGCTGCAGCCCGGCAAGTACCAGCCGCGCACGCGCATGGACGAGGGCTCGCTGTACGAGCTCGCCGAGAGCATCAAGGCGCAGGGCATCATGCAGCCGGTGCTGGTGCGACCGGTCGGCCCGAACCGCTACGAGATCATCGCCGGCGAACGCCGCACGCGGGCCGCGAAGCTGGCCGGCCTCGACGAGGTGCCGGTGCTGGTGCGCGAGGTGCCCGACGAGTCGGCCGCCGCGATGGCGCTGATCGAGAACATCCAGCGCGAAGACCTGAACCCGCTCGAAGAGGCGCACGGCATCGCGCGGCTCGTCAACGAATTCCACCTGACGCACGAGCAGGCGGCCCAGGCCGTCGGCCGCTCGCGCAGCGCCGCCAGCAACCTGCTGCGCCTGCTGAACCTCGCCGAGCCGGTGCAGCAGATGCTGATGGCCGGCGACCTCGACATGGGGCACGCGCGCGCGCTGCTGCCGCTCGATGGGGCGCACCAGATCCTCGGCGCGGGCGAGATCGTCGCGAAGAAGCTCAGCGTGCGCGAGGCCGAGAAGCTCGTGACCCGGCTCGGCTCGTCGCGCCAGCAGCCGCTGCTGCGCGTGCCGAAAGAGAAGCCGCGCGACATCGCACGCATCGAGGAAGAGCTCTCCGATGCGTTGACGGCACAGGTCGAGATCCGCATCAAGAAGCGCACCAAGCGCGGCGAACAAGGCGAAGTCGCCATTGCCTTCGGCTCGCTGGAGGAGTTGAATGGGCTCCTCGACAAGCTCGGACTCACCAGCACCTGACATGCCGATCGACAACCGGTTGACCGCACATCTTCGCGCACAACCCCTGAGCCCCGCATCCGGAACTTCCCCGGCCGCCAACGGCTCATTGCATGCATCATCCACTCAGGCGGGTGACACGCTGCAACAGACAGGGGCACACTATTTGCTGTACACCTTCACATCACCGAAGCGTTGAACAGCGGGCTTATTACTCCACATCTCCACGCACAAGACACCCCGAAATGACGCAAGCTTGAATCACGAGATCAGCTGACCGCACAGGAAAGCTCTGATGGAGCCCTCACCCGGGACTTCATCAGAACTTCCCCAGACGGCAGCGAAGGTGGCCCCTTCGCTGTCGCCCACCCGATGTCTCAGGAGGTCAGCATGGACGTGATCAGCCATTTCGCCGCACGCTTCGAGCGCACGCGTGAGGAGGAACTCTCGCTGGAAGAGTACCTCGCCGAATGCAAGCGCAACCCCGTGGCCTACGCCACAGCCGCAGAGCGCATGCTCAAGGCGATCGGGGATCCACAGACCATCGACACGCGCAACGACCCGCGGCTGTCCCGTCTGTTCGCCAACAAGGTCATCAAGATCTACCCCGCCTTCGCCGAGTTCTACGGCATGGAAGACTCCATCGAGCAGGTGGTGTCGTATTTCCGGCATGCCGCGCAGGGGCTGGAGGAAAAGAAGCAGATCCTCTACCTGCTCGGCCCGGTGGGCGGCGGCAAGTCGTCGATCGCCGAGCGGCTGAAGGCGCTGATGCAGGAGGTGCCGTTCTACGCGATCAAGGGCTCGCCGGTGAACGAATCGCCGCTCGGCCTGTTCGACGCGATTGAAGACGGCCCCATCCTCGAGAAGGAATACGGCATCCCGCGCCGCTACCTGCAGCGCATCCTGTCGCCATGGGCCGTCAAGCGCCTGGATGAGTTCGGCGGCGACATCCGCAAGTTCCGCATCGTCAAGCGCTTCCCGTCGGTGCTCAAGCAGATCGGCATCGCGAAGACCGAACCGGGCGACGAGAACAACCAGGACATCTCGTCGCTGGTCGGCAAGGTCGACATCCGCAAGCTCGAGACCTACGCGCAGGACGACCCCGATGCGTACAGCTACTCCGGCGGGCTGTGCCTGGCCAACCAGGGCCTGCTCGAGTTCGTCGAGATGTTCAAGGCGCCGATCAAGGTGCTGCACCCGCTGCTGACCGCCACGCAGGAAGGCAACTACAAGGGCACCGAAGGGTTCGGCGCGATCCCGTTCGACGGCATCGTGCTCGCGCACAGCAACGAGAGCGAGTGGAAGKCGTTCCGCAACAACAAGAACAACGAGGCCTTCCTCGACCGCATCTACATCGTCAAGGTGCCGTACTGCCTGCGCGTCAGCGAAGAGGTGAAGATCTACGAGAAGCTGTTGCGCGGCTCGTCGCTGGCCCAGGCCACCTGCGCGCCGGGCACGCTGAAGATGATGTCGCAGTTCGCGACCCTGACCCGGCTGAAGGAGCCCGAGAACAGCAGCCTCTACTCCAAGATGCTGGTGTACGACGGCGAGAACCTGAAGGACACCGACCCGCGCGCGAAGAGCTTCCAGGAGTACCGCGACTACGCCGGCGTCGATGAAGGCATGAGCGGCGTCTCGACGCGCTTCGCGTTCAAGATCCTGTCGAAGGTCTTCAACTTCGACAGCACCGAGGTCGCCGCGAACCCGGTGCACCTGATGTACGTGCTCGAGCAGCAGATCGAGCGCGAGCAGTTCGCGGCCGAGGTCGAGCAGAAGTACCTCGCGTTCATCAAGGAGCACCTGGCGGTGCGCTATGCCGAGTTCATCGGCAAGGAGATCCAGACCGCCTACCTCGAGAGCTACAGCGAGTACGGCCAGAACATCTTCGACCGCTATGTCACGTATGCCGACTACTGGATCCAGGACCACGAGTACCGCGACACCGACACCGGCGAGGTGTTCGACCGCGGCTCGCTGAACGCCGAGCTCGAGAAGATCGAGAAGCCGGCCGGCATCGCGAACCCGAAGGATTTCCGCAACGAGATCGTCAACTTCGTGCTGCGCGCGCGCGCCAACAACGCCGGCAACAACCCGGTGTGGACGAGCTACGAGAAGCTGCGCACGGTGATCGAGAAGAAGATGTTCTCGAACACCGAGGAGCTGCTGCCGGTGATCAGCTTCAACGCGAAGGCGAGCGCCGACGAGGCGAAGAAGCATGAGGACTTCGTCACGCGGATGGTCGCCAAGGGCTACACGTCGAAGCAGGTGCGCCTGCTGTGCGAGTGGTACCTGCGCGTGCGCAAGAGCTCCTGATCCGCCGGGCAACTCCTCAGCAGAAAGGCCGACATGCTCCAGCAGATCATCGACCGGCGGCTGGCGGGCAAGAACAAGTCCATCGGCAACCGCGAGCGCTTCCTGCGTCGCCACAAGGACCAGATCCGCGAGGCGGTCAAGCGCGCGGTCGATGGGCGCGGCATCCGTGACATCGCGCAGGGCGAGGACATCCACATCCCGAAGCGCGACATCGCCGAGCCGGTGTTCGGCCATGGCCAGGGCGGCAAGCGCGAGATGGTCCACCCGGGCAACCAGGACTACGTGCGCGGCGACCGCATCGAGCGGCCGAAGGGCGGCGGCGGCGGGGGTGGCGGGGGGCAGGCGAGCGATTCCGGCGAGGGGGACGACGACTTCGTCTTCCACCTCAGCAAGGAAGAGTTCATGCAGGTCTTCTTCGACGACCTGGCGCTGCCCAACCTCGCGCGCACGACGCTCGCCGACACGCCCGAGTTCAAGACCCATCGCGCCGGCTACAGCAGCGACGGCACGCCGAACAACCTGCACGTGGTGCGCTCGATGCGCGGCGCGATCGGCCGGCGCATCGCGCTCGGCGCCGAATCGCGGCATGAGCTGAGCGAGCTCGAAGACCAGCTGGTGCAACTCAAGCGCCACCCGCACCCGAACCCGTTCGCGCACGAGATCCCGCCGCTCGAGCTGAAGATCGAGGCGCTGCGTGCACGCCTGAAGCGCATCCCCTACCTCGACCCGATCGACCTGCGCTACCGCAGCCGCGTGCGCGTGCCGGTGCCCACCTCGAAGGCGGTGATGTTCTGCCTGATGGACGTCTCCGGCTCGATGGACGAGGCGCGCAAGGATCTCGCGAAGCGCTTCTTCATCCTGCTGTACCTGTTCCTGACGCGGCACTACGAGAAGATCGACATCGTCTTCATCCGCCACCACACGCAGGCGCAGGAGGTCGACGAGCAGAACTTCTTCCACTCGACCGAGACCGGCGGCACCGTGGTGTCGAGCGCGCTCGTGCTGATGGAGGAGATCGCCCGGGCCCGCTACCCGACCAGCGAATGGAACATCTACGGCGCGCAGGCGAGCGACGGCGACAACTGGCACCACGACAGCGGCCGCTGCCGCGAGCTGCTGGCCAACAACATCCTGCCGCTGTGCCGCTACTTCGCCTACGTGCAGGTGGCCGAGGAAGAGCAGAACCTGTGGGACGAGTACTCGGCGCTGGCCGCCGACGCGAAGGCCTTCGCGATCCGCAAGGTGACCGAGGCCTCGCAGATCTACCCGGTGTTCCGCGAGCTGTTCAAGAAGGAGGGTGCACCGACATGAACCTCCACGCCACTCCACCCTGGGGCGCCGAGCGGCGCAAGAAACAGATGCTGACCGCCTTTCCGAAACGCCGTGCCTCCGACATGGCCGCACCGAAGCGTGCGCACGAACCGCTGCCCTCGCCCACCGACTGGTCGTTCGAGCTGGTCGAGCGCTACCACGAGGTGATCAAGGCGACCGCCGAGCGCTTCGGGCTGGACACCTACCCGAACCAGCTCGAGATCATCACCGCCGAGCAGATGATGGACGCCTACGCGTCGGTCGGCATGCCGGTGAACTACCGCCACTGGAGCTACGGCAAGGAGTTCATCTCGACCGAGAAGAACTACCGCCGCGGCCACATGGGCCTCGCCTACGAGATCGTCATCAACTCCGACCCCTGCATCAGCTACCTGATGGAGGAGAACACGATGGCGATGCAGGCGCTCGTCATCGCGCACGCGGCCTACGGGCACAACAGCTTCTTCAAGGGCAACTACCTGTTCCGCATGTGGACCGATGCGTCGTCGATCATCGACTACCTGGTCTATGCGAAGAACTACGTCACCGAGTGCGAGGAGCGGCACGGCCTGGACGCGGTCGAGAACTTCCTCGACAGCTGCCATGCGCTGATGAACCACGGCGTCGACCGCTACCGCCGGCCGAGCCGCAAGTCGCTCGCGCAGGAGCTGGCCGACGCGAAGGACCGCGAGGCCTATGCGCAGCGGCAGATCAACGAGATGTGGCGCACGCTGCCGCGCAAGGCCGACAAGGCCGGGCAGGAAGAAGCCGAGTTGCGGCGTTTTCCGGAGGAACCGCAGGAGAATCTGCTGTACTTCATCGAGAAGCACGCGCCGCTGCTGGAGCCATGGCAGCGCGAGATCGTGCGCATCGTGCGCAAGGTGGCGCAGTACTTCTACCCGCAGCGCCAGACCCAGGTGATGAACGAGGGCTGGGCCACGTTCTGGCACCACTCGCTGCTGAACACCATGTACGACGACGGCTACCTGAGCGACGGCATGATGATCGAGTGGCTGAAGTCGCACACCAACGTGGTGTACCAGCCGCGCGTCGGCGACCGCGGCTACAACGGCATCAACCCGTACGCGCTCGGCTTCGCGATGTACACCGACATCAAGCGCATCTGCCAGAACCCGACCGACGAAGACCGCCACTGGTTCCCGCAGCTGGCCGGCAGCGACTGGCTGGAGTCGATCGACCATGCGATGCGCAACTTCAAGGACGAGAGCTTCATCGGCCAGTACCTGTCGCCGAACATGATGCGCGAGTTCCGGCTGTTCGCGATCGTCGACGACGAGAAGGACAAGGAGCTGGAGGTCTCGGCCATCCACGACGAGAGCGGCTACCGGCGCGTGCGCGAGGCCTTGTCGCACCAGTACGACCTGGGCAGCCGCGAACCCAACATCCAGGTGTGGAGCGTGAACCTGCGCGGCGACCGCTCGCTGACGCTGCGCCACGCCCAGCACAACGACCGGCCGCTGCACGACAGCGCACAGGAGGTGCTGAAGCACGCCGCCCGGCTGTGGGGCTTCGGCGTGCACCTGGAGAGCATCAACTCGGCGGGCGAGGTGCAGAAGCGCTGGTCGGTTCCGGCGCCGAGCTGACTACAGCAGCAACTCGTCCGGCGGAATGAACGCGCGGACCGTGCTGATGAGCTTGTCGACGTAGGCCTCTTTCTCCCCCACCGGCGCCACGTAGTGCAGCGCCTTGACCGTCGCATCGACCCCGGCGCGCCGCAGCATCGCCCAGGTGGCAAGGTACTGCGAGGCCAGGCAGCCTCCAGCCGTCGCGATCGGGCCGCGTGCATGGAACGGCGCGTCGACCACCCGCACGCCCGCCTCGACCACCCACGGCTTGGTGGTCAGGTCGGTGCAGGCCGGGATGTCGGCCAGCAGCCCGAGCCGCGCCAGCAACAGCGTGCCCGAGCACTGCGCGCCGATCAGCTGGCGCACCGGGTCGAGTTGCAACCGGTCGAGCAACGCGCTGTTCTCGGCGATCGCCCGCGTATAGATGCCGCTGCCGAACAGCACGATGTCGGCCTCGTTGGCGAACTCCAGCGGCTGCTGCGTCTCGATCGTCACGCCGTTCATCGATGTGAGCCGCTGGCTCGGGCCGGCGATCTCGACCGTCCAGCCGGCCGGCCGCAGGCGGCTCAGCAGGCCGAGCGCGATGAACGAATCGAGCTCGTTGAAACCGTCGAAGGTGACGATCGCGACGCGCACCGGGGTGGGCCCGTTCATCGGGCAGGCCCTCTCACTCTTCGAGCAGGCTGCGCAGCATCCACGCAGTCTGCTCGTGCACCGTCAGGCGCTGGGTCAACAGGTCGGCGGTCGGTTCGTCGCCGGCCTTGTCGGCCAGCGGGAACAGGCTGCGCGCAGTGCGGGCGACGGCTTCATGGCCCTGCACCAGGATGCGCACCATCTCGAGTGCCTTCGGCGGCACGGCCGGTGCGTCCTGGATGGAGGCCAGCGCGCCGAACTGCCCGTACGAGCCCGGCGCCGGATGGCCCAGCGAGCGGATGCGCTCGGCGATCGGGTCGACCGCGGCCCACAGCTCGGTGTACTGCGTCATGAACATCAGGTGCAGCGTGTTGAACATCGGCCCGGTGACGTTCCAGTGGAAGTTGTGCGTCGTCAGGTACAGCGTGTAGGTGTCGGCCAGCAGCTTGCTCAGGCCGCCGGCGATCGCCGCGCGGTCCTTGTCGCTGATGCCGATGTGGATGCCGAGGCTGCCGCCGCCCGGGGCGGACGCGGCGGCGGGAGCGGTTGCGGTCTTGGTCTTCTTCGCCATCTGGAAATCTCCGGGAAACAAGGTGGATCGGGTTCGAGTCTAGTCAGGGATCAAAGGCCCCTCACGACACTTTGCTGACGCCCTCGAGCGGGCAGGCATAGATCGCGTTGCGCAACGCGGCGATCGCCTCGTAGCGCGTGAAGGTGCGCCGCCACGCCAGCACGACGCGCCGCGTGGGCACGGGCGGCGCGAACGGCACGTAGCGCACGTGCGGCTGCTGGTCCTTGGGCACGCTGAGCTGCGGCACCACGGTGACGCCCATGCCGGACGCCACCATGTACTTGATGGTCTCGAGCGACGAGCCCTCGAAGCTCTTGCGGATGCCCTCGGCATCGCTCGAGAAGCGGGCGTACTCGGGGCAGACCTCGAGCACGTGGTCGCGGAAGCAGTGGCCGGTGCCGAGCAGCAGCATCGTCTCCTGCTTGAGCTCCTCGGCGGTGATGCGCTTGCGCTTGGCGAGCGGGTGGTCCTTGGGCACCGCGACGGCGAAGGGCTCGTCGTACAGCGGCGCGACCGCAAGGCCGGTGTCGGGGAAGGGCTCGGCCATGATCGCGCAGTCGAGCTCGCCGGTGCGCAGCATGTCGAGCAGCCGGGCGGTGAAGTTCTCCTGCAGCACCAGCGGCATCTGCGGCACGCGCTCGATCGCCTGCTTCACCAGGTCGGGCAGCAGGTAGGGGCCGATCGTGTAGATCACGCCGACGCGCAGCGGCCCCGACACCGGGTCCTTGCCGCGCTTGGCGATCTCCTTGATTCCGGCCGCCTGGTCGATCACCGATTGCGCCTGGCGCACGATCTCTTCGCCGAGCGGGGTCGCACTCACCTCGTTGGAGCCGCGCTCGAACAGCTTGACGTCGAGCTCCTCCTCGAGCTTCTTGATCGCGACGCTGAGGGTCGGCTGCGAGACGAAGCAGGCCTCGGCCGCACGCCCGAAGTGCTTCTCGCGGGCGACCGCAACGATGTATCTCAACTCGGTCAGTGTCATGGCATCCCGCTCTAACCCCGGCACGGAGGAAGCGGAAGAATATCCGACACCCGGGCGCGCGTCATGCGCCTGCCGGCATCGCCTTGCGATACCTCGGGCTGTGGCGCTTGCGACGGATGAACCGCCAGCGGATTCTCCGGCCCGCGGCATCCGCCGCGCACTGGAAGACCCCGCATGAGCAAGCCCCCTTCACGACTCCTGAGCGCCGCCTCGCTGCTGGCCGTGGCCTCGCTGTCAGCCGCCCTCAGCGCCTGCTACGTCGTGCCGATCGACCCGCGCACCGGCCAGGGCTACCCGATCCAGCGGGCCGACGGCCGCGGCGACGGCCCGGCCCCGGCCAGCGTCACCGTCGTGACCCCGCCCGCCCCCGCGGCGCCGCCCGCGCCCACCGTGCTGAACGCGCGGCTGTACCCGCTGAACACGCAGGCCAACAAGGGCGGGCTGCTGACGGCCGTCGTCGTCGACAACAACACCGGCCGCGGCAGCTTCACGCTGTCCTACCTGGGCGACACGATGCAGGGCGAGAGCACCCGCGTCGACGCCAGCTACGCCGCCTTCGGGCGGATCTACAACGAGGTGCTGGGGCTGAACCAGCGCAGCTTCAGCGGCCGCCGCGGCATCGCGAACGCATATGGAGGCAAGGGCGTGAATGCCCAGTGCGAGTACCTGATCACCGGCCCGGGCATCGGCACCGGCGCCTGCCAGTTCTCCGACGGTGCCCGCTACCAGATCCACTTCGGCAGTTGACCGGCCTCAGGCCTTGGCGGGGCGCTTGATGCCTTCGAGCTTGTCCAGGCCGACGGCAGCGAGCGCCTTCTTCAGCGCCGCCAGGTCCACCTGCTGCCCCTTGGCCTCGACGATCACGCCATTGGTCAGCAGCACCGTCACCTCGCCCTGGCTGCCGTCCTTGCGGTACTCCTCGCGCACGGTGCGCTCGCCCTGCTTGTAGACCTTCTCGACCTGCTCGGCCGTCTCCTTGTCCATCGTCATGCCGGACCAGGCGGCCAGTGCCGCGAGGCCGGCCGTGCCGCCCAGGTCGGTGATCGTCAGCTGCAGGTGCTTGTCGCCGGCGGCATACGCTGCCTTGGCCATCGAGCTGGCGATGCCGATCGCCTGGCCGCCCTGCGATTCGATGGATTCGCGCTTCAGCTCGCCGAGCGCCTCGGGCAGCGCGGCCTTCAGGTCAGCCGGCGCGATCGGCTGGCCGTTGCCGCCGGTCAGCGCGCCCATCATCTCGCCCATCGCCTTGCCGGTGGCGGCCGGATCGCCGGACTTCTGGGCCTCTTCCATGCGCTTGCCGGCCTCCTCCATCTTCTTCGCGAGGTCGTCCATCTTCGCGGTGTCGATCTTGACCTCGCCACCCGGCGTCTTGATCGTCACCGCGCTGCCGGGCGATCCAGCCCACCCGCCCCACGAGCCCATGCGCATCGGCCCGCCCATCGCCGTCAGCGCGCCCAGCACGATGTAGATCACGATGGCGCAGACGATCACCACCGCCGTGTAGGCACCGGCCTTGTCCTGCGGGCATTTCATCAGCACCGGCAGGCCGAGGTAGATCAGGTAGATGCCGTACAGCGACGCGATGATGCCCAGGATCCACAGCCCCGGCACCAGGTGGAACACGCCGCCGACCCAGCCGGCGGTGCTCGCATACGCCACCAGCTTCAGCGCGCTGACCTGCCCCTTGGTGCCGCCGAAGCTGGGCGCGAGCGCGTCGACGATCAGCGTCAGCACGAAGACGTTCACGAGCGCCAGCACATAGCCGAGCACCAGCGTCGAGAGCCCCCAGAACCCCAGGCCGACATAGAAGACCAGGCCGAGGAACGCCGCGACCGGCGGGATCGCCGCCAGGATCAGCACGTAGCCCTTGTAGATCGAGGCCTGGGTCGCCGGCTCGGCATCGATCACCGGCCAGGTCTGCTTCGGCTTCAGCAGGATGTCTTGAACACGCTGGATCAGGTTCATGGGCAGGCCCTCCGCGGTTGATGGTGCCGCCGGGATGCTATCCCGCGCCTCCCGCCGTGAGGGCTCGAGAAACTAGGGGGATGCCCGCGAGCGCGCGGGTGTCCAGGTCGTCAGGCCTTCAGGTACTCCGCCTTGCCGCCCAGCCAGCGTGCCACGTGCTGCTCGGCGATGCGCGGGTGCTGCGCCAGCAGCGTCGTCGCGACGGCGCGCGCGCGGTGCACCAGCGCCTCGTCGAGCGCGAGGTCGGCGAAGCGCAGCAGCGGCGCGCCCGACTGCCGCGCGCCGAGGAACTCGCCCGGCCCGCGGATCTCCAGGTCGCGCCGCGCGATCTCGAAGCCGTCGTTGGTCTCGGCCATTGCGCGCAGCCTGTCCTTGCCGGTGGGCGACAGCGGCGCCGTGTAGACCAGCACGCACACGCTCGCGACCGAGCCGCGCCCGACCCGCCCGCGCAGCTGGTGCAGCTGGCTGAGCCCGAAGCGCTCCGCATGCTCGATCACCATCAGCGACGCGTTCGGCACGTCGACGCCGACCTCGATCACCGTCGTGCTGACCAGCACCTTCATCTCGCCCGCGGTGAACAGCGCCATCACCGCCGCCTTCTCCGCCGCCGGCATGCGGCCGTGCAGCAGGCCGACCATCTCGTCGGGCAGCGCCTCGCACAGCTGCTGGTGCGTGGCGGTCGCGTTCTGCAGGTCCAGCGTCTCCGATTCCTCGATCAACGGGCACACCCAGTACACCTGCCGGCCGCGCGCCACCTCGTCGGCGATCGTCAGGATCACGTTGCCGCGCCGCGCGTCGCTGAAGACCTTGGTGACGATCGGCGTGCGCCCGGGCGGCAGCTCGTCGATGGTGCTCACGTCGAGATCGGCGAACACCGTCATCGCGAGCGTGCGCGGGATCGGCGTCGCGCTCATCATCAGCAGGTGCGGCTCCAGCGCACCCTGCTGCAGCTTGGCGCGCAGTGCGAGCCGCTGCGCGACGCCGAAGCGGTGCTGCTCGTCGATGATGGCGAGGCCGAGCCGCGCGAACTCGACCTCGCCCTGGATCACCGCGTGCGTGCCGACCACCAGCCCCGCCTCGCCCGAGGCCACGCGCGCCAGCATCTCGCGCCGTGCCTTGCCCTTGCGGCTGCCGGTCAGCCAGGCCACCTGCACACCCAGCGGTTCGAGCCAGCCGACCAGCTTGCGGAAATGCTGCTCGGCGAGGATCTCGGTCGGCGCCATCAGCGCGCACTGCCAGCCCTCGTTCATCGCGATCGCGGCCGACAGCGCGGCCACCACCGTCTTGCCCGAACCGACGTCGCCCTGCAGCAGCCGGTGCATCGGCACCGGACGCTGCAGGTCGAGCGCGATCTCCTCGACGACGCGGCGCTGCGCCGGCGTCAGCGAGAACGGCAGCGCCGCGAGCAGCCGCTCCTGCAGGCCGCCCGCGCGCACCGTGAAGGCCGGCGCCTGCTGCAGCGCCCGCTCCTGCTTGGCCTGCAGCTGCGACAGCTGCTGCGCGAGCAGCTCCTCGAACTTCAGCCGCTGCCAGGCCGGGTGGCTGTGGTCTTCGAGCGTGGCGAGGCTCACGTCGGGCGCCGGGTGGTGCAGGAAGCGCAGCGCCTCGCGCAGGCTCATCAGCCCGCTCGGCAGCAGCGCCGCCGGCACGATCTCCGACAGGTCGGCGCGCTGCAGGCCCGAGGCCACCGCCTTGCGCAGGTAGGCCTGCGGCAGCGTCGCGCTGGTCGGGTAGACGGGCGTCAGCGCCTGCGCGAGCGGCGTGTCGTCGTCGACGCCCTTGAAGTTCGGGTGCACCATCTCGCGCCCGAAGAAGCCGCCGCGCGCCTCGCCGCGCACGCGCACCCGCTTGCCGACGCCGAGTGTCTTCTGGTGATTCGGATAGAAGTTCAGGAAGCGCAGCCAGAGTTCCTCGCTGCCGTCGTCGATCTTCACGACCAGCTGGCGGCGCGGGCGGAACTGGATCTCGCACTCGCGCACGATGCCTTCGACCTGCGCGTTGTCGCCGTCGCGCAGCGAGGCGATCGGCGTGATGCGGGTCTCGTCCTCGTAGCGCAGCGGCAGGTGCAGCGCGAGGTCGATGTCGCGCACCAGGCCCAGCTTCTCCATCGCCTTCTGCGGCGCGGATTTCTCGCGTGCGGGCGCCAGCGCAGGGGGTTCGACGGGAGACTCGCTGGGAGAAGAGGCGGCGCGACCGGGCATGCGCGGATTCTGCCGCGTCGAGCGTCCATGGAAGAATCCGTCCCCTGCAGATCTTCGTCAGGCCGGTCCAGCCTGCATGCCATGTCGTCCGATTCCTCTCCCTCCCCCGCCCCTCGCCTCTTCACGCGTCCTTTCACACTCAGCGACTTCGATTTCGCGTTGCCGCCCGAGCTGATCGCGCAGCACCCGGCCGCCGAGCGCAGCGCGTCGCGGCTGCTGGATGGCCGCGGTGCGGCGCCCGTCGACCGCATCTTCCGCGAGCTGCCGGCGCTGCTTCAGCCGGGCGACCTGCTCGTCTTCAACGACACGCGCGTCATCAAGGCCCGGCTGTACGGCGCCAAGGCCAGCGGCGGCGCGGTCGAGGCGCTGGTCGAGCGGCTGCTGCCGGGCCACGAGCTGCTGATGCACCTGCGCGCCAGCAAGTCTCCGAAGCCGGGCCAGACGGTGCGCTTCGCCGACGCGTTCGATGCCGAGGTGCTGGGCCGCGGCGGGCCGGACGGCAGCCTGTTCCACCTGCGCTTCCCGTCCGATCCGCTGGTGTTGCTGGAGCAGCACGGCCATGTGCCGCTGCCGCCGTACATCACGCATGCCGACGAGGCCGACGATGAGCGGCGCTACCAGACCGTGTTCGCCGCGCGGCCGGGCGCCGCCGCCGCGCCGACCGCCGCGCTGCATTTCGACGAAGGCGTGCTGGCCGCGCTGCGCGAG